>JBEKVK010000152.1:0-4071 GCA_049514075.1 Bathyarchaeia archaeon
TATTCCTCGGAGGCAACGGCTTCACATTAGAGTTAATAATAGCAGCAATCGTGGCCGCTGCAATATTAGGTACTACGCTTGCATGCATGAACACTGGTGTTAGAGTAACCTACGCTATAAGCCGAGACACTGAAGTACCTTATCACCTCAGCAAGCTAAACCCAAAATACTCTACTCCAGCAATCGGTATCTGGGTAATGACCGCCGTTGCAGCCGCCATTGGATCTTTCGGAGTACTGACGATCACAAACCTAACATCTATTACGTTGCTATCTAACTTTGGCACGTTCCTGCTGTACGGACTAACAAACATTGTCGCACTAATCGCCTTCACTAAAGAACGAGCTTCAATACTGAAACGCAAAGTAATTCCGATCGCAGGCTTCGCTGCTAACGCAGTCATGATGGGCACTATCGTGTACCTAAGCTTTGCGGGCGGAGGGGCTTCAGCATCAGAAGGAATCTTTGCTATAGCTGGCACGGCAATATGGTTGGGAATAGGATTAATCTATTTCCGGTTTAACTCAAAATCAAAGCCTTCTGGTTTGTTCCCGTTCCCAGGCAAAGATGAGGACGAGAGCGAGCCAACGAAAGCTGTCAAATCTAGAACCCTAATGTTCTGGAAAAAAGATTAAACCCCATTTTTCCCTTTTTTTATTATGTAAGAAGAACAACAATGCTCAGCATTTCCAGATTGTTGTTGTTCTTCTAAAAAAAGCATTCTTGAATAGAGATAGTGGAGACGCATTCGTATAGGAAATCGGCTTTTCACGCCCGACTTTCATTACAGCTATTACAAACCGCTATTGACTATTTTAGACTCAACCTACAATCAATCCAAAACCTATTTCAAAAGAGCAAAACAAAACACAAAAAATGTCAGCTTACAAATTAGGGGTGCACTCTGTTCCACTGTTTGCTTATTTTTTCCTTAAAATTCTTTTTCGAAAAATGCTGTGCGGTTGTCCTCGAGAGTCCAGAATAACTTGTTCTTCAACGTCTCGTTTAGTCTCTTTGGTAACTTTCTTCAATTGTAACACCAATTCAAGTTTAGCAATCAAGACGTTAAAACAAATATAAACATAGTTGATATTTGTTCATAACTTTTAAGAGAAATAAAATTTGTTTTCAATAATAACACTAAACCCTAAACACATCTTAATTTTCTTCGAAACAGCAAATCCAAAGGCTAAAAGCGACCGAGCAACAACCCGATCGAAAAGCTCAACAGCGGAGCCAGCACCCAGCTTAACACAATAATAAGAAACGGCTTAGCAGAAACGAGCTTGGACTTGTAAGATATCCCTGCACCGAAAACCGACGCGGAAAGCGCCTGTGTGTTAGACAGCGGAATTTTCAGTAAGGTAGCGGCCTCTACAAGAACCGTGGAAGTCAAAAGAGACACCGTCGCATTCGGGTACCGCATTAAAAAAAGCTCCTCTGAAACCCTACGAATCTCACCGGCACTCAAAAAGAAAACGCCGATGAAAATTGCAATCACAGCTACTAAAACTAAAGGTAATGAAAACCCGCCTGTGGCGACTATTAAGCCAAGGGTGTTTGCTCCCAACACATACGAAGTGGAAAGAGCCAGAGCTATAAGGATAATCTTGTAGATCTGCAGTCTCCGCCAAAAATTCTTCGGTTTACTTCTATTGATGATTCGTAGCAGGTAAAACGAGAAGGCGATGGCAATCAGAGGAGCCACAACCCACATAAACGCAACTTCAGCCACATACGCACCGCTCCTAAAAGCGCCCTGTGCAACAGACAAGCCTGCAAGCATCCCGACGAGTGACATGCTAACAGACATTGGCGCCCTAATCAAGTCGGCGATAATAAAAATCAATGTGGCGACAAGCAAAGCTTCAGCTCGAAACTGAATAGCGCCGTTTGGCAACAGCAGATTGACTGTTTTTGTCATTCCTGCTCCTTGGGCAATAAGTCCCAGGGAAAAACCAGCGGCGCCAAGCAACATCCCGAACCGTTTACTTATTATTCTAGAGCCTACGGCGGGACCGACGCATGCAGACAGGTTGTTGCCTGCAACTAGCATAACGGCGACGAAAGTAAAGAGGACAACTGCTATGGAGAGCCAAATCATCAAGGTCACTTAAGGATTGACGTAACCACAGACACAATCAAAGAGGAAAAGTCTGAGCAGTCGTTTAAGATGTCTTCGCAGTTGTGTAGCATTTTTTCGTAGTGGTAAAATTCTAGGTAATTTAGTTGCGGTGTTATGGCGTACAGCCGATCGAACCCTTGGTCCTTGATGTCGTCTCCCTGCGCCTCTAAGGTTTGTATATCCTTATGTAGCGTGAAAATCTCTACCATATCCGAAGAGAGGAGCGCCTGCTTGAGCTTTGCAAGCGATTTTTCTACAAGTCCAAGCATGATATCATAAACAGAATCCCAGTCGGCATGGTGCATTTCAAGCCCAGCGGAATATGCTATTGCCATTCTAGCTAGCTCACGGCTAATGTGAAGACATGTGTGAACAACATCGCCGATTAACGCGGCGCATTTAAGCAGGCTGTCGATGACGTTGGGGCTGACTGCGCCTCCTGTGATGTCTTCGCTGACTTTGAAGCCAACTTCACTGGCTTTCTTCTGCAGCGTCTGGACTGCACGCATGGATTCAGTTAGCTGGCTATTCGTAGGAGCCATTTTGAACATTTTTCCCAGAAGCGCGTTAGCCTCAGTCGCTATGTCAACTATCTGGGATAGCTCGCCAAAAATATTTTTTTCGCCAACAACCAAGATACCCTTGAGACTCTTCAACTGAAACGCCACTCCCTCAAGACAATAAAAGCTTAAGCAATATTAAACTTTACAAATTTCGACAATCCCCAAAACGCGGCCTAAGGCTAAGGCAATAGGAGACCAGTAAAATCAGATTTAATGTTATATCACTTTGCTATATTCCTTCACGGCGTTGAGTGCCACCAGCGTGGTTGTTCTCTTGATGAATTTTTCAGTTAAGAGTTTCTTTAAGAATGCGTTTAGGGTAGGGTTGTCTTGGAACTTTGCGAAGACTACGGCGTCGTATTCCCCAGTTATGTCGTAAACGGAGAGTACGTTGCCTTCTTTGGCTATTTCGTCTTCAACTTCTCGAATATGCCCGCCTTCGATTTGGATCATGATTATGGCGGTCAGAGCGTACCCCATTTTTGCAGAGTCAACGATGGGAATGTATCCAAGTATTACTCCTTTCTGCTCAAGGGCTTGCAGGTGATTGCGGAGAATGTTTGGGGTTACCCCTACTTTTTGAGCTAACTTACGTAGGCTTAGACGTGAATCATCTTCCAGTGTGCGTATTATTTGCATATCGAGAGAGTCTGACATGTTTGTTGGGCTTTTTTTGGGTTTTAAGCCCAAATTTCTCACGCCCCGTTAGTTTGCTTGACGTTTGTTTAGTAAATCAAGGAATATATAAACATCACCGCACAGAAATTGAAACAATGTAAACATTGTTGGAGTTTCAAGGGTGCCAAATAGACAATCGATGTATGGACGTTTAACGAATGTACAATATTCGATGTAAACGTCTTTGCCAGGTTAGACGACGAGACAGCGCACGATAACGCAAAAAGCAATGGAAACAACGCTGTAACATTTATTTCTCTGTACAGAATAACTTAATAAATCCTAGCACCAAGTAGGATAAGCCATTAAATCTTAAGAAATGTTTTAACTCCTGATGAAACACATGGAAAAAAATAGTGTAGATGTATTGTTGACTGCTGATAGGACTCTTATGAGCAATTATCACGGCAACCAGTTCTTAGGGTTCGGCACCTGCGCGCCATCAAACTTCATCCCAGATGTACTCTACAGCTACTTGTTTTTTCCGCCGGTTAAAACAAGCAAGGGGTTACCGACTTCTGCGCCATACGGCTTAAGAAAAATTGAAGCTCAACTTCTAAAAGAAGACTTAAACGTTCTAACAGTAAGCCCGCAGCATCTTAGAAAATACCTCAAAGACGTTAAAGTCATCGGCATCCACACAATGGACCCCTTCGGGTTCGGTCCAGCTTCAACCACCCTCGCCTCACTCTTCCAAAAAGAACC
>JBEKVK010000153.1:0-4032 GCA_049514075.1 Bathyarchaeia archaeon
GTGAAGCAAGAGAAGGCGGCGAGCGGGTTGGTTTTGAAATACTTGATTTAACCAACGGCAAGAGTGGGTGGCTGGCGCATGTAAACCAGAAGATTGGCCCACAAGTCGGAAAATACCATGTGAACCTTCACGATCTTGAATCAATAGGTTCAGAAGCCATTTTGGAAGCTTCGGAAAAATGCGCTGTAGTGGCAATTGATGAAATTGGTCCCATGGAGCTTTATTCACCGAAGTTTAAGCAAACCGTAAAGCAAGCGTTTGTAAGCGGTAAGATTGTGTTAGCGGTGGTTCATGCGAAAGCCAACGACCCGCTGATAGCTGAGGCAAAACAAAGAGAAGACGCTGAAATTATCCAGGTAACTAAAGAGAATCGAGACGCTTTGCCCGAAACACTAAGAAAACTACTGCAGCTATTTATTGAGACCTAACAAGTTACGTGAATTAACGCGACAAATTTTCTTTGTTCTTCCTCGATTTTTTTAATTACTTCGGGGGTAGGAAGGATTGTCGTGTCATATTTGTTCAATATTTCAGTAGCCTTCAGCGTTATGGGCAACGCGGCTTCGTGACCTATCCCAACATAAACCGCATCGAATTGCTCCTTTGAAAGAAAATCAAGTTCCCGTTCAGAAAGAGGTGTGTGGCCGTATTCCGATTTTAGTTCTTTGGATTTCTTTTTCTCTCTCTTCGTTACAGATCCATCTGAATGGATTATGATGTCCTTTTCGTATTTTTCGCCGTTGATATTGATCCAGCCGAACTCTGATCTAAGGGATTTGATTTTCATAGGCGCCACCCAAAATAGTAATGGCGCAAGCTTATTTTGGTTTCTTGCCGGGTGCTTTGTTGTTTTTTGAGTTAGCCTTGCGTTTTGACGCTTCGGGTTTTTCTGGTTCATCCCAATACTTATCGAACTCTTCTGGCGACATGATATTGAGGCTTTGAAGTTGCTGGCTAAAAGCATCAAGGGCACATCGGTTGTTGAGGTGAGCATGATAGACTTCGATGAGAAGATTGATAGCCATCGACTTTGAAATCGGTTTTTTAGCCATGAAACTTAATTCTTCAGCTGCTTTCGCCAATTCATCATCGATTTTATCAGGCAAAACAAACGTTTTCATGTTATCAACTCAGTTCTTTGGCTATTTGCTCTGCATTCCTTTTAACCTTCGCCAAATCATCCGCCGTGGGCTTCCCTCTGATATCGCCCAGCCTGCCAAGTGTGCTTTTGTCTTCTCTTCCATGAAACTCGCCTACAATGTACCATTCGCCGACTATTGTGAAACCGAAATGCTCAAAGTACTGCCGCATCGTTTTGCCCGCAGGCGCCGCCTCATCGATTCCAGTGTGGGGTCCCGAGTAAGTTACAAAAACCAGCGCGTTCTTGCAGGCCACTTTAGGAGCGCAAGGCTTGATTTTCCCCTGACTTCGATAAAGGTTCAGCTTAGACTTCAGAAGGTCAGCAACCGGCTTCGCTGGCTGCCACTCAATAGAAGGCGAACCGACACACACCAAATCGTAAGCGTAAAAGTCCAAGTTAGCTGCTTCCTGAGGCTTCTTCAATTCTACGTGGAATCCTCCTGCCTCTAAGCCAACTTGGATTGCGTAAGCAACTTTCTGGGTGTTTCCTGTGCTTGACCAATAAACTATTAACGCTGACTTCAAACTTGGCACTCTCTGTTCTCTTACTGCACAACAAAAGTATTTTAGACTTATCCGCCAAGCGATATCTTCAATTGCCCCGCTTTTCAGCAACAGCTACAAGTTGCCGACCAGAAAAATCTTTCCTGAAAGCAAAGAACTTTAAAGCTATCAGCGTAAGAAAGCTATGTTTAGTATCATCATACGTGTAAGCGAACACTGTGAACCAGCGAAAACCAACTCTGCGCATTAAATTATCTAACTCAAGCCGTCCCCAAGCACTCACATGGTCATTATGTGGAACATAAAAACCATGCAGTAACGTGTGCAATATAACCGTGATGTTCAGGATGTTTGGAGTTCCAAGAATTAACCTACCATCGTTAGTCATTACTCTCTTAATTTCTTTTAAAACCCTGCATGGAGAATCAACATGTTCAATAACATCGAACATTGTTACCTGCGCAAATAAATTATCTGTGAAAGGAAGGAATGTTGCATCACATCTCACGAAAGGTTTGTCTGACTTGCAAACATGCTTTCCAATGTCAATGTTTATGTCACCAAGGCAAATCAAACCAAAATGTTCGGAGCCAGAGCCAACATCCAAAGACAGTTCATCTTCTTTTAACTTTTTGAATAGGAATGTTGGGAATGTTTTCACTTTTCAATACACGGCCCCGATGCTTTCGAATTGCTTATAGATTTCACTACTGCTAAATTTACTCGAGTTAGTTCGCAGAGTAACACAAAAATTTTCGCAAAAAGAACAGACCTTGTTTAAGCCACAAATTATAGGCCAAAAAGATGCTTGAAGTAAATGGGATTTTTTATTCTTTCGTTCACCGTTAATAAAAGATACACAAGTAGAATTAAAGATCTTGTAAAATTTCAGTTGAGTTGGAAATGTTGGGGTTATTTTCAAAAAGTGGCTTAACCGTACATTAGAGTAATCACTAGAGTCAATATATAATCTCTGACTTACAGTACCCACGACCATTCAACTTCAATTGGAATAATCACTTGATTTAATTAATGGTTAAGACTTTCGCTTTGAAACAAGAGAGCTCTGCTGAAAGCTTGAATGATTTTTGTGGAAAAAGTACTTGTTTATTGTTGTTCTGCTCGTTGCTTCAGCGCCCTATTCATTTCCTCAAATCCCCGTTGAGTATCTCGCAACAGACTGCGGGCGAAGGGGACTAACAAACCAGTGAACTTCTCACGCTGGACAAACTTAACGGAATTTTCACTTGAAGGCTCGATGATAAGAGCGTGTTCGCCATCGAACAACCAAGGTAGATACAGTCGTCCCAACCAACGCAGTTCATTGTTTGGGTCAACTTTCAAGACTTTAGGTCGAAAGGTCATGCCTTTAGTTCCAGAAGGTTGAATGAATATTTCGAGTCTTGCTCGGTCTTGATTTCTCCGGTTGCCCGACGTATGAATGGGTTCCAGCGTGGAAAATCCTCAAAATCGGTGATTAGCGCCCATAATCGTTTGGCAGACGAATTAATCACTATTTCATTCGAAATTTGCTTCGAGAATACCAGCGAAAACCACCAATTGGTATTGGCCTGCGTAACTATAAAAACTTGGGGGCGCTCAAGACATGAGCGCCTGCCCGTTGACAAAAAGCTTTCAATGTCAATGCGCTTTCCTCAAATACTTCAATATTTAATTTCGGGACAAGGCAGTTTGCTCTTTGTTAATTCTAAGAAACGGACATCAAGAAAAAAATAAAGCCCAAAGAGTGTAAAGAACGAGGGGGAAAAGGACATCGGTGAGTTCGGGACCAACGTCTTCATTTCAATGCTAAATGAGTATTTTGAGTCATGCATTGAAATTTCACGAATACGAGTTGGTGAACCTATGATTTTGCGATATATTCCGTTTCTGGAAATATCCTTCTTAAGCTACTTGAACGACTTCTTGTTTGAGGAGAAAGGAGAGCTTCTCACTTAAGAAAAATCCTATTGAGGTTAGACGTATGTATGTAGATATCTCTGAAGAAATCTTTGAAGCAATGTTAGACAGCCTAGATGGCGACTACATTATTGAAGCCCAAGTTCTTGCAAGCATGAAACCTACAGGCTGGTAATGCTTGATTGGCGCCCCTTAACTAAGCAAGAAAGCGTAAAGCCCAAAAATTAAAGCAAGAGCTAATTTTCTCATTATTGATTCATATTCTTGATTCATAAGGCTTATTTCCTTTAAACCTCAAAGAGTTAACAAAGACCCGCAAAAAACTGGAACCCAAAGCCATGTTTTACAAGCTTCCGTCAAGAGAGAACTAAATGAAAAACCAAAAGAAACGTCAAATGGAACGGCGCAAAAAAATTTTAGAAAGTGCTTAAAATGAAATCAAATGATAAATGTCCTTCTTGCAGTTCA
>JBEKVK010000154.1:0-4762 GCA_049514075.1 Bathyarchaeia archaeon
GCTCAGCGGACCGACACTTAAGCAAATTATTTATTCTGGAAGCATCTGAAGTTAGCAAGCAAGTGAATCCGATGAATCCTATATTGTTAAAATCTAAGAAAGTAGTCGGAACAGAAGGTTACATACTAGGCGAAATGAACGATCTGCAGGTCGACTTCAACCTGTGGCAAGCAACAGCCTTCTGTATCGTTCTCAGCAACGAAGCAGCCGCAGAACTCAACTTGAAAAAGCCCTTCCTGCGCAGAATAATGATTTGCCTGCCGACTCAACTGATAGCCGCAGTCGGCGACGTAATAACTCTTAAGGAACCAATCCGAAACCTCAAAGATGTGGCGGAAAAAGAGATGCGGGTAAAAAGCGTCAAAGTTGAAGGCAAAAGAGTAGTCAGCCCAAATGGCTTCCTAGTGGGAGAAGTCGAGGGTTTAGATGTAGATTTCAACGATTGGCAAGTTAACGGCTTACAGGTTGCCTTAACGGATGAAGCTGCATCTGAACTAGGCTTCAGCCGACCTTTCGCAAGCAAAGTAGTCGTGATCGTTCCAAGCAAAGCAATAGGCGCCGTCGAAAACTTCGTCACGTTAGATGAAGGCATGGAAAATCTTAAGTCACTAGTTGAATGCATAAGGTCCTGTCAACTGCAAAAATAGGAAAAAAGCAGAAGTTTTTTTTGGGAAAACCCAGTTCTTAACTGAATTTGCTGAAGATTTTGCTCCGCCTGATAGCTTCTTGAAGTGGATACCCAATGATGTTGATTGCAACGATTTCTCCAATAAGCACTCCGAATATGCTTAGCATCAGAGGCACACTAGTCAACGGTGAAAGGTACGTTCCAACGATTAAAGCAACTATAGCTGACTGCAAAATGGTTGCTGCAAAACGTTGAATCCTTCCTCCGTTCCTTCCAATGTACCACGCTAGAACGCAGGCGGCTAGATTTGCAACTGCTCCACCAAATATGTCGATTGCTCCAAATGGGCTATAAATATTAGAGACCAAGCAACCTAAGCTGAGACCAAACGCGCTTGGAAGCCCAAAAATCATCGTCAAAGGCAACATTGCATCAGCAACTCTTATTTGGCCTGGACCGAAGCTTATGGGCGCCAAAAAAATAACTCCAACCGCGTACAAGGCGGCGAAGATAGCCATCATAGCTAATTGTTTGGCATTCAATTTCATTTTATTCGACCCGGGTTTTTTAAGGTAGGTTATATACGGAAACTACCGCGAGAAACGCAACTATCAATCCAGAACTATTTAAATTTCTTCATTCCCATTCCCTGTTTATTCAATTCAAAGGCGCTCGGCAGCTTGGACAAGGCTTCCTTCGCGTTCAAGAAGAGACCCCAATAGGATGCAGGGTTTCATCAGAAGTAAACGTGTTGAAAAAAAGAAGCCTCCAAACCCTAACAGTTAATAAAAGACACTGAACATATTGAAAACAAGAAGGCACCTTTTATGCAGCCAAAACAGGAAACAAAGCCGAATAGGCTTATCCATGAAAAAAGCCCCTACCTTCTCCAACATGCCTACAACCCTGTAGACTGGTACCCATGGGGACAAGAAGCTTTAGCTAAAGCCAAAACAGAAGAAAAGCCAATTTTCCTCAGTATAGGCTATTCAACCTGTCACTGGTGCCACGTCATGGAAATGGAGTGCTTCAGCGACAACCAAGTTGCAGATTTGCTTAATCAAGCGTTTGTATGTATAAAGGTTGACCGCGAAGAAAGACCAGACTTAGATGCTTCGTACATGGCAGTTTGCCAGGCTATGGGCAGAAACTGCGGCTGGCCCCTTAACATAATAATGACGCCTAAATTGAACCCTTTTTATGCTCAGAGCTACATGCCCAAACACAGTCGGCCAGGAATTATCGGCATGCTGGATCTTGTGCTGCAGGTGATGCAAATATGGAAAACCCAGCGTTCCCAAATGGAAATTGTGGGCGCTGACATCAAATCACGCATAGAAGCCGTCGAAAAACGAACACCCCAAAACCGATTAACCACAGAAGTCTTGCAGGATGGGTTCGACCGTCTAAAGCTGGAATACGACAAAGAAAACGGCGGGTTCGGGTCAGCACCAAAGTTCCCTACTCCACACAAAATCCTCTATCTTCTGCGCCACTATTCTCACACAGGAGAGAAAAATGCGCTTTCTATGGCTGAAAACACTTTACGCCAAATGCGCTTGGGCGGAATCTTTGATCAACTCGGTCTTGGATTTCACAGGTACAGCACCGACCCAAGCTGGCTAGTTCCGCATTACGAAAAAACACTCTACGACCAAGCGCTGCTGATAATGGCGTACGCTGAGGCCTATCAGGCGACAGGTGCGCCCAAGTTCAAAATAACAGCGAAAGAAACAATAGAATATGTTCTTCGTGATTTGCCTGCGGGTGGGGAAGGTGGGTTTTTCTCAGCTCAGGATGCTGACTCCGAGGGTGAAGAAGGCAAATTTTACCTGTGGACAGTCGATGAGGTTCTTGATGTTCTATCTCCTGCAGATGCAGAGCTGGCAGTGCACCTCTACGGCTTAAAACCAGAAGGAAACTACCCTGACGAAAGAGGGCATGCCAACGGCAAAAACATTCTCCACATCGCAGAACCCCTTGAAGACCTTGCTTCATACAAGGGTTTGACAATCGATCAGCTGATTATGGAGATGGGAAAAATCCAAAATGCCCTTTTTAAAGAGAGACAGAAACGGGTTGCTCCGCCGGTTGATGACAAAATCTTGGTCGATTGGAATGGTCTGATGATTGCAGCTCTGGCCAAAGCTGGGAGTGTGTTTGGGACCCCTGCGTATCTTAATGCGGCATCTAAGACTGCAGACTTCATATTGAATTACATGCGCAAAGGCGATGTTTTGTATCATCGTTACGCGAAAGGCGAAGTTGCAATTGAGGCGTTTCTAGACGACTATGCCTACTTAACGTATGGGTTAATGCAGCTTTACGAGGCAACGTTCAATGATGTGTACCTTCAAGCCGCCGCAGACCTTGCTAAAAGCATGGTCAGCAAGTTTTGGGATAAGCAGAACGGAGGATTCTATCAAACACAAAGCGCACCCGCGGGCATGCCTAAAATCAAGCAACTCTACGACGGCGCAATTCCATCAGGTAACTCAGTGGCACTTATTGACTTGCTGTGGCTTAGCCGCTTGACCAACGAGCCTACTTACGACCAGATGGCAACCCAAATGATTAAGACTTTTGCTGCAGAAGTTGAAGGGGCACCCGACGCCTACACGTTCTTTCTCTCAGGACTTGACTTCCAGCTTGGCCCATCCTACATGGTCACAGTCGTCGGCGACATCAACTCAAAAGACACGCAAGAAATGCTCAAGACATTGAGGCAACATTACCTGCCAACAACCGTAGTCCAACTTAAGCATCCAGATAAGGGAGGCTTAGGTTATCAGCAAATCGAAGGCAAAGCAACTGCCTATGTGTGCCGCGACCAGATATGCCTACCAGCTACCAACAGCTTGGCGACTATGCTTGAGCAACTAAGTGAAAAAGAGGCGAAACATTGAATCTGGGCTTGAACTGTTCCGCTCTTTGATGCCGCGGTTTGCTTGTGTTTTGAGTTGCTTTTCTCGGTTTTGGACTTGGGGCGTTGGCAGGCTAAGTCAATAGTAGTCAGTAAAAATGGTCAAAATGTAGAAAAGTCAATAGAAGTCAAAAAATCCATAAAAATCTCGAAAAGCCTGCAGAGCTCGTATAAAGGGTGCGACTATAGGTTGTTCCTCAATGTTCTCCTCAACATAAAAATAAAAAGCGATTGAAAAGTGTGGTTCTCAGAATGTTGATATGTATTGGTGAGGCGTCGGCCAACTCTCTGGAATTTTCCTAGCACCTACTTCAATTTTTGTTATGCCGCTGATTCTAGCAATTTGATCTTGCATATCAAATGATTGCGCAGTGTCTCTTATCATTGCCGACAATTGCAGGTCATAGTCACCGCTAGTTTCTGTAATTATGATAACATCAGGAATTTTTGCAAGCGACTCGGGTTGGACAAGCCGCCAGGTCTCGTGAAAGCGATGTTGAAATCCAATATTGACGTGTACCCGATTTTGTTCGGGTTTATTTGGATTGAAACCTTTATCGCGCCCTTTTCTTTAAGTCTATGATATCTCTTCACAATTGTGTCGGTTGACACTCCCATTTCCTGCGCAATTTTTGTAAATGACTCCCTCCCATCCAAGGCTAGCTTTGAAGCTATTTGTTTATCCAGGTCATCAACCGTGATTTTTTCGCTCAACTTACGGTCTTCCGGAGCCTGATCAGGTTGTTCTATTCCATAGACGTTCTTCTGAGCCCCAGTGAAATTCAAGTTTTCAGGAATGTTTCTGACACCTGTCCAAATGTAAGTTTTTAAACCTACTGTAGGTAATTTTCGCCTAATCACCTGTTTCAAATAATCTAGTTCGTTAAGGTTCCTTAAAGTTGCGACTGCCCGAATGTTGAAAACGCTGTTATATTGCCGGTAAGACCGTATCTCAGTTATGTTCCTAATGAGTTCCATTGCTTGTTCAAGTTGCTGAGCTTCAATTCCGATGAGAAACGTCGCAAGTGCGTCAAATCCGAAGGAACCAAAATTAATCTGCACTGTCGCCCCATTTATTACCCCTTTTTTCTCCATTGCTCTGCAGCGTTTCCAAACTTTGTTCTCCGACACACCACACTGCTTAGCTATTTCATAATAACCAGTTCTACCATCCTTAAGTAGACTTTTTAGAATTTCAGAATCAAGTTCTT
>JBEKVK010000155.1:0-4001 GCA_049514075.1 Bathyarchaeia archaeon
TTATACGTAAACTTACTGAAGAAGAGTTTAAGCGCTTATATCATGGGTATATACTTCTGCAGATTATCTTTGATGTTTTTTGAATTCGAAGTTGGTGCTCTTGGACCTATTTGAGGCATGCTCGAGTCTAGAATCACATTAATTTGAATGTTTTATGCTAAAAAATGAGAACAATACACTGTACTGAAGATGTAAACAGTTTAATAGCTTTGAAAACCATAGTAAATATTATATATTAATATGCACTATACATAGTATCAATACGCATATCTTTCCTTCAGAACAGAGTCAACCAAGGTGAAGTAAAACGGAAACAAATGTAAAGCTAACGTGCCCCAATAACGAATGCAATAAGGTCATCACTAAACCACTTACAACAATAAACCTTCAGCAAAGCTCAAAAAAGTCCTATAACGCATGCCCATACTGCTTGACAGAAATTACGGAAAATGAAAACAAAAATCCGCCAACAAAAAATGTTGCCGAAATTGACGTACTTGAAGACAAAACCAGTCAAAACCTAGAGAAATTATCCGATTGCAAACATTATTTTGGTTACATGAGCGAAAAAGAACATAAAGCGCAAATGCCCGAAGAATGTATCCTGTGCTCAAAAATAATAGAATGCATGGCTAAAGAAAATGGACCTGTAAAAGGAAAAACACAAATCAAGAAAATGACAATACCGTCTGATTCAAAAATTTAACGTATCTCAAAGACAATATTATTTGTATTTGTCTAGATCCCAGTTAATCGCTGTTCTAAACTTTGATTCGCTGGCTCCTATGCAAAAACTAGAATTGCCGATCTGTTCTAATGCTTGGACATTACAGAACGAAATGTTCTAATATTGACTAATCACCATAGCTAATGGTGACAAAAAACGTCAAATCCAGACACAATAGAAAATTGGCTAAACACAATGGGATATAGCCACTCTAACAGCGAAAATACAAAAATCTCATACAGATACAACTTCAAAAACTTCTTAAATTTTGCAGGGACAACAGCTAACCAGATTTTAGAGGAATACGAGAATTTAGACGATAAAAAATTCAAACGAAAATACACACCAATAATCATGTCATACCTTGGAAAATTGCAAAAAGAACAATTCTCACCCTCAACAATACAAATCGCAGTTAACACAGTAAAATCATTTTTCAAATATAACAGCCTACCACTAAACTTCATACCTTCAGGAAGGCAATTTACAATGTTCCATAACAGAGACATAATCAAAGAGGAAATTGAAGAAATAATAAAAGATGCCCAACCAAGAGAAAAAGCATACTACGCGTTAATGACTCAGTCAGGGCTGAGACCAAACGAAATCTCAAACCTAAAAATCGAAAATTTAGAGAACCTTTTGGAAAACGAGACACCAATCCCTTGCCTAATCAAAATACAACAAGAAATTACAAAAGGAAAATACCAAGAATACTTCACTTTCACTGGCCAAGAAAGCATAAATTACATAAAAGCATACTTAAAACGAGAACGACAACAGCCACTAAAACCAGAAGAATACCTTTTTACAATGACGGATGGAAAAACAAAGACAAAACCCGACTTAATCAGCCACATTTTTAGACGAACAGTAAAAAAACTGCAAAAAGAGAATGTTTTGAAATTCAAGAATGTACAAGGAGAAAAAGCAAACAGAAATGAACTCAGATTATACAATCTAAGGAAATACTTTAGAAATCACGCAGGAAAGGCAGGTACAGACTACGTCAATTTTTGGATGGGACACAGCTTAGGAATTGATGCACATTACTTCAGCCAAACAGACATACCACAACATAGGAGACAATACCAAGACCTACCAATGAAGAACTTAAGAATAGAAGCAAAGAGCCCCGACCAAAACGAGAGCACCATAGCAGAGCTACAAACCAGAATAACAGATCGAGAAAAACAAAATCAGGAGCTAAAAGACCAATTAGAAAGTCAGCAAAAACAGATCACCAAAATCTTAGAGCTACTCGACAGGGTAATGAAAGGCGAAAAATTCACGCTAATACCTATAAACGATGAAACTTCAAAAGACGAGCTGATAATGACACCAGAAGAAAGACAAATCGACCTAACGCCAAACCAAGCCAATCTCAAACTAAGAAAGAAACTATGCCAAGAAACAGCGAAGCAAGAAAAGGAAAATCCAACAGCTAACAATCAATGATCAAGACGACTGAAGAACCAAAAAATCACCCTCTAAAGCCCAAAAACGCTGACGACCAGAAGCGACCCTTTTCAACTTTTTCAAAGGCACGCTACAAACACAGAAGCCTTTATCCCCCTTCTTAGAAACCTTAAGCATAACTTTCAAGCGCAAATCACCCCTTCTATAACCCCAAATCGAGGAGATAAAGCATACTATTTAGAGAGACTTCTCAGTGAGAATTGTCTAGTATATATCAAGTGAAGTAGAAGCCCTGAACCCCCGAAACACAAAAACCACAGGAGTACGTACAAAGAGTTGGTACTAACTGGACGGCGAATGCTCCCAGCCTGTCGTCTGGTCCGCTTCGCCCTGATCTCAGCCCTGGTACTTTATCCTAAAAAGTACCAAAAAGACGCAAAGGCTCAAACCAAGAAATTAACGACTGTCGCGCGGTCAAAGTTTAAGCCTTTGTCCGCTCGACCTGTTGCCAGAGTTGCCCTGATGGGTGAGGGCAACGCAGTCAAGAACCGCATTGTGTTATTTTTTTTGTTCTGCACGTTGTATTATTGCGCCGACATAAACCCGATTAGGCTGAAAAAGTTTTAGTCTTTTTCCGACCTAATCGCCCTGATGGGTTTCGACCGTTTCAGCCAATCGAAAGGTTTATTGTCGTCGCCCGACGACGAGTGACGCAAAGAGGGACGCATATCAGCCCCGCATTGTGTTAGTTCCCCGCCAAATTTATAGATGCAAACACATAAAAGGACACAGGAATAACACGGTTAGCATGAGCGAATTTTTCAATTTCAGTTTGATAGGCATAATCACGGTAATCGTAACAGTAGCAACACTTTATTTTTCTTATAAAAGTTACAAGAGTCGAGAACCAGATTTAAGCATAAAAGTGACGCATTGTCAACACGATTTCCCCAAAATACTTAGGAAAGGTCAAGTTAAGGATATTAATTTTAACCTCAGATTTGAAGTTACCAATAAGGGGGATAGGGGAACAAGAATCAAAGACATAGTATTGTCATTCGTGGTTAAAGAAAAAAATTATCAAATAAATGAAACAAATCTAACAAAAGATATGTGGGACATAATAAAATTGCCTGAATTACAAACTGCCGATCCTGACAAATGGATTGGAGCTCATGATACTCGTCCAATGGTTGCGAATTTTAATAGCCCCTTTGATGGACCAGAAGAAAATCAAATAGAGTGCGTTTTTACTATCGCCGATGTACACAAAGTACATACTTTAAAGGCTACTTCTGAAAAAGTGGAACGCCCTCCCATAGAGCCTAAACCATTGACAAAATAGGGTATTTCAACTCAATTTTGGAATATGGGCACGCAAATTATTAGAGGCTACCAGCCTTAAGCAATACGATGAAGATGAAGCTAGCGACCAAATTTAGTAATTGTACTATACAATAGTACGGCAAGTGATTATACGAACAAATTGTTCTAATGATTGGACTTATATGCACCTGCTTGTAGTATGTTCCGGTTGAGGGTTTAGCTGATTGAGTAGTAGTGACGGTACTGAGCTTGAGTACTCTTTGCGAGGCAAAGCCTGGCAGGTTTACTGGTTTCTGCTCAAAAACAGCGGCCCGTCAGGGGTCCGTGAGGTCCAGCGTGCCCTTCATTTTAGCAGTCCCAGCATCGCTTTCCATCATTTGGAACAACTACGTGAGCTGGGCTTGGTTCAGAAAGATGAGGTTAGTGGCCGCTACTTGCTGGTTGGCGAAGTAAAGATAGGCGTAGTTCGTCACTTCGTAAAGTTAGGTAGGCTGCTTTTCCCAAGATACTTCTTCTACGCGTTGTTCTC
>JBEKVK010000156.1:0-3990 GCA_049514075.1 Bathyarchaeia archaeon
GACCCCGAAAGGAAAACAGTGGCTTTCCTTGACGCGACAGCGAAGACCAAACCGATAATCGAAGTTATTGATGAATTACAGGTTAAACATACGATTTGGCAGGTTTCGGACCCTGAAAAAATTAGGCAGCTTCAGCTTGAAATGAGCGGCAAAACCGTTGTCATAACCGATGGGCATCACCGTTACGAAAGTGCTTTGGCCTACCGGGACGAAATGCGTAGCAAAGGCAGCTGGACAGAGAATTCAGCTTTTAATTTCCACATGTGCTACATGGTTCCTGTCCAGGAGGAAGGGCTCATTGTTCTGGCGACGCATCGTCTTCTTAAGGAATTCAAATTGACCGATCAAGTGCTACGTGACTTCAAGAGCTTCTTTAATATTTCGAACGTTGAACCCACTGTTGAAGGTCTCGAAAGTTTTCTGAGAAGCCACACTAAAGAACACGCATTCTGCGTTTACGCCGGTTCGAAGGCTTACGGTTTAACGCTTAAGCACGACAACAAAGTCTATGACTTTGTCGCTTCTCATGTTTCTAGGGAAACAAAAATCTTTGACGTCGTCATTCTTCGTGATATTGTCTTTAAATACATCCTGAAAACGGGCAAGCTAAAAATGGATGAAAGCATCCTTTACGTGCGGTGGACACGCGAAGCAGTTGAGAAAGTTGACCACGGAGAAGCCAGCATCGCGTTCCTTGTTAACCCCATAAGCGCGGAAACCGTTGTGGAAATTGCCCAGCAACATGAGTTGCTGCCAGAAAAAAGCACCGATTTCTATCCTAAGATGGTTTCAGGGCTGACGATGATGGATGTTTCAGCAAACGAGACACTTTAAGCACTTTGTGCTCATCTTTTATAATCAGTTAAAGGTATCGAGTTATTTGTTACGGCCAAGCGGCTATTATGGTACGGGGAGGGGGGTCCGTCTCTGTGTGTGTACAAGCCGACCGGTCGGTCAAATGTATATACATTTTGTTGATACACTTTGTTGATACAAGAGAGCAAGGAGGTTTTGGCCGAAGCCTTTGTCCTTTCTGTTTGACGCTGAAGTTTACTGATTTTTCAGAATTTAGTAGCCTTCGACGAAGGATCTCACTTGAATTCTTATGGAAACTGTTATAAGCGCTAGCTTAGAAAACAAGTTCTAATTTGTAAAAGGGGAAAGACTGAATGAGTGAAGAAATTGAAAAAGAACTAAACGCAGTACCGTCACCGCCACCCGCAGTACCTCAAAGTTTAGCGATAAAAAGATACACTGCTGAATTGATTGGCACCATGATTTTAGTGATTATCGGCTGTGGTGTGGCAACTATTGCCAGTGAGGGCTTCTTGGGACCGGCTTACGCTTACGTAGGGATTGCTTTGGCTTTCGGTCTTGCAGTGTTAGCAATGGTTTACGCGTTCGGCGGCATTTCAGGTTGTCACATAAACCCCGCAATTTCGATTTCAATGTTGGTCGCAGGGAAATTAAGCATCAAAGATACAGTTTTCTACGTTGTCTTCCAATGCATAGGCGCAATAATCGGTGCAGGCATACTTTACGCGATATTTAGCGGAAGCCCATCATATCACATTGCATCGAACGGTTTAGGTCAGAATGGATACGGCACAGCTTCTTTACTAGGATTCTCTCTAGGCGCAGTGATCGTTGCCGAAATAGTTTTAACATTCATTTTCGTGCTTGTGGTTCACGGCGCAACACATGATCGGGTTCCAAAAGGATTCGCCGGCATAGCTATAGGCTTATCACTAACGATGGTTCACTTGGTCGGAATATTCATTGATGGCACATCGGTTAACCCGGCAAGAAGCTTGGGTCCAGCGCTTTTCGTGGGCGGTACAGCGCTCAGTCAAGTGTGGGTCTTTTGGGTTGCACCAATAATCGGCGGCATATTGGCTGCGATTGTATGGAAACTCTTTAAGTGACCTAAAAAACCAACTAATCCCTTTCCTTTTTTAACTCAAAACAAGAAATTGATTATTTGACGAATTTTGTGGCATGTCTCTTGAATTTCTTCTTGCAGGTTAAACTGCAGAAATAGAAGGTCTCCCCTTCATAAGTAATCTTGAATTTGGCTGTATTATCATCTAGAACCATGCCGCAAACAGGGTCTCTAAACATTACTTCTTTTTAAGCCTCAATCAAGATTCTACTTTCTGCCTATTATGGTTAGTGGTAATGTTTCCACAAAAAATTATTCCAATATTTGTGTTAAGTAGCCATCCAATATTTGTGGCCATCGCATTTGGGAGAGGTTTGGCTGGCTAATCGTCTTCTGAGTCTTCTTTAGCTAATTCAACCGCGATAGTGTCGTCATGACTGACCGCCTTTTTGCGTGTTTCTTTTTTCGCCGGCGGCTCTTGTTCATGTCCTTTCATAAAACCTTCTTCGGCAGCAGTGATGTCGTCTTCTTCTAACATGGCTTCTCTTGTTTCACTGTCGTAGATGTCTTCAGTTTCTTCTTGCTTCTCTTCCGAGCTTGGAGGGGGTCCGTCATAGAAGTATGGCGGCGGCTTTCTCGCTTTTGGTTTACTCATTTTTTCGCCTCTAAATTGATTTTGCTTAGGAATCGGTTGACTAAAAAAGGAGTCTCATACTACTTTTATGTATGTGATTGAACCCTGACAGTCACATGCATTTAAACTCTAAAAGAGGGGGTGGCAGATGTTTCGTTTTGCGTTTTATTTTGCTAAACGTTTTTATACGCCTAACGTGACTTTGGAGTTATCACATTAACTCATGTATCACAAAGCTAAACGGCTTTTAAAGAAATCATGAAAAATTTGTGATAGGAAAAAAATATATGCAAATTCAATCATTCAAGGACTTACCTTTATCAGAGGAACTCCTTAGTAGCGTAAAAGAACTCGGGTTTGAGAGTCTTTTTCCAATTCAAGCCCAAGCAATAATCCCTTTGCTCGAGGGCAAAGATGTCATTGGGCAAGCACAGACAGGAACAGGCAAAACAGCGGCTTTTGGGCTTCCAATGATTCAACGGCTGGACCGAGATGTTCGCGGTGTTCAAGGCTTAGTTTTAGCGCCAACACGCGAGTTAGCCATGCAAGTGGCTCAAAGCATCGCAAGTTTCGGTAAGTACGCAAGAATCAAGGTTCTGCCTGTTTACGGCGGAGAATCGATAAATAAGCAGATTCATGCTTTGTCAAACGGCGTCCACATCGTTGTCGGTACACCCGGCAGATTGATCGACCTTATGGAAAGGCGTGTTCTGAACCTCTCATCCGTACGCATAGTTGTTCTTGACGAAGCTGATCGAATGCTAGACATGGGATTCATCGAAGACATAAAATACATTCTTTCAAAGACACCACACGACAGGCAAACAAGCCTTTTCTCAGCAACAATTGACGAATCAGTCATGAGAGTATGCGATCGTTACATGAAAAACCCGCAGAAAATCCTTGTTAGCAAAGACGAAATCGCCTTGACACAAATGAAACAGTACTATGCGCTTGTAGCTCAACACGACAAATTTGAAGCACTCTTAAAAATAATGCATGAAGACCAAGTGGATAGAGCCATAATTTTCTGTCGAACACGCAGGGACACAAGCAGATTAGCAGATCAACTTTACCGCAAAGGCTACCGAACACAAGCATTACACGCCGGCTTCACGCAAGCGCAAAGAGACCGAGCAATAAGCGACTTCAAAGCGGGACGACTAAACTTGCTTGTAGCAACAGACGTCGCGGCAAGAGGCTTAGACATTGAAGGCATAACACACATAATCAACTATGACGTTCCAATGGACGCACCAGTTTACTTCCACCGCATAGGAAGAACAGCACGCAAAGGCGAAGAAGGCACAGCCATAACGCTCGTAAGCTACGGCGAAATGTCAGACTTCAACAACATCAAAGCTTTGACCAAAACAAAAATCGAGCAAATCGGGTCAGCAAAATCCCAAAGTAACGATTCGCCGATCCAAAGCTTCTTTTAGAAGAAGAACCGCGGAAAACCGCAGTTAACCCC
>JBEKVK010000157.1:0-3980 GCA_049514075.1 Bathyarchaeia archaeon
TCATGAATTAATGCCCGGGCTATGGCGAGTTTTTGTTTCATGCCCTTGGAAAAGGTCCCTGCCAAAACATTTCTTTTGTCCCAAAGCCCCAGCATCTCAAGAAAACGCTTATTGTTCTCTTTCCTTTGAGCAACCGAGCAATCATATATTTTTCCGTAAAAGTCTATGTTGTTGTAGGCTGTCAGATTTTCAGATAACCCCACGTTATCAGGCACTAACCCTATGATTTTGCGGATTTTGAGTGAGTCTTCTTTGTTGCCTATTTCATAATTGCCAATTTTGCCGCTTCCGCTGGTCTTTGATATGAGGCAGCAAAGCATCCTTACGGTGGTGGTTTTTCCCGCGCCGTTGGGTCCGAGGAAACCGAAGACTTCGCCGTCGTTAACATGAAGAGTAAGATTGTCTACAGCTGTTAGATCCCCAAACTTTTTTGTAAGGCACTCAGTATCTATCATCGTGATTACCCTTTTATTAAACGCCGATTGTTGCCCTTATACATCGATGTTGCATAAATAATGTTTCACAGGTACAAAATTTGTACCAGCTAGACAATAGTCAAAAGAGCCGTAGCACTCAGATATAGAAATTAAGGAGCTAAAGTATGGTCGAGGACGTTTCACCAGAGCAAATTAAGCGGATCGCAGAAAAAGCCCTAGTTATAGAACGATACGTACTAGAGAGAGCTTGGGGAATCTGTTATGCTGCAGTCGCCGCTGAAATCGTCCTAATACCTTTTCTGCCCTTGATTATCCTAGTCCTTGGGCTTTCAGCTGGCTATTTTCTTGTTGTTGCGATCGTGGCTAACACAGCGGTGAGCATTGTGGGCGCTACCATGGTTGCTTGGGTTTTCAAGAAGGCATATAACTCAATGCTTGTACGCAGAGAAATCGTGGATTCAATATGGACAAAATGGCTGAGACCTTCGTGGATAGTATTAGTTTGGACGGCCTACTATTTGCCGATTCTTGCCGCAATTTTCTTGCTGCGCCAAGACTTTTTGGTTTTTAGATTCGGACTTTTGGCCACAACAGTGATTCCTCTATTCTTTGTGCTCAAAGGCTCGTTCCCTGAGCGGCTACCGCAAGAAAGTACAGCCGTTGTGTCGGCATTAACTATTTATACGTTAGGGGGTTTTGTTGTTTCTCTCCTAAAAGCCAATGCGGGCTTTTACCTGATTCTTTGGGTAATCTTTCTTGTCGTTCTTATCTTAGCTTCTGCACATGCACGCAGACGGAAACCTCCCATCTCTATGGAGGATCCCCAAAATTGGTAACTGACCGACAACCCAACTTCAAAATGCCCAGCACAGAAATAATTAAATCATTAAACGAGCAGTTAAACGACCCTACCTTCAAATCATCAACCCGAATACTGATTTTGATTCTGCTTGCTATGAACAAGAAGTTGACTTCTGTGGAGTTGCGTTCTTTCGTAGGGTTGGGAAAGGGCAGTTTGGAGAATCACTTGGTAAAGATGGAAGCTTCTAGTCTGATCAGAGTTCGCTCTGTTAGGTCATGGGGCGGCGTACATCAGGTTGTGGAGATAACTGAGAAGGGGTTGGAAGATTGCAGGTCGCTACTTAGTAAAATTCACAGCTTGAATGTATAGCAATAGAATGTCAAAAAATGGTTTTAGTTCATATTCATTACTAAAACGAGGAACAAGATTCCAATGAGGCAAAAAGAAAAAGGGTAAGTGAGGAATCACCTGCTAGCTTGGGGTGACCCCCGTCGGACCTGAACCTTGCGGGTATGGGTATCTATGGAGCATAGACTGAGATGGGTTCAAGTCTTCTCTGATTGGGGTGTGATTTAAGCGAGAAGTCAATTTAGATGACTTAGCAACAAAACTGCAAGAATTATTGGAGTGTTTTTGGATTTATTCGCTAAATTAACCAATAATCAAGCTCTATTTTGAAAAAGGAGTTTGGCGCGGGATGTGGGATTTGAACCCACGCGGCCTTTCGACCACAGACTTAGCAGGCCTGCCCCCTACCAGGCTAGGGCAATCCCGCACAACACTATTTTGCTGTACCAAGCCTGTTTCTAACTATTGAGGTGTTCTAATTGAACACCTAAGTGGTCAGTCTCAGCCATCTCAGTATGAGGTAATTTAATTAAAGTTTTCTGAACGTTATAAGCACTGCCTTCGCTAAGCTGCTCAACTCCATAATCTTTAGACTGTGCTGACAGAAGAATTTACTCTTGCCATACTCAACCTTGCTTCAACGCCTAACTCTGTAACAGTTGCCTAACGGATGCGTCCCCAAAAAGCTAAAGGATAATATAACTAAGGAAGTCAAAAATTGGTTACTTCACTGGTCGATAGATTATGGCGATGTCTTCTTTATCTTTAATTACTAGGTGGCAATCGTACTTTTTTGCAATTTCTTCCATACAATTCTGAGTTTGTTCGTCAATGGGTACTCTTAGGTGAACTTGGTAACCTTTAGAAAGTAAACTTGCAGAGTTGGGAGGCATCAAAGCAATATAAGTACCGTCAAACAAAGTGCATTTCTCAAAAATTTCTTTAAGGACAGATACAGCTTCATTCCGATTCAAAACAACATCCGCCAATCCAAAGATAACTGCTTAACTGCTTAGTAAAAAGGTTTCCATGTGAAAAACCACAAATTAGTCTGTGCGGGTCGTCAAGGACTTCTTGCTTAAGAGTCAAGTTTCTGCCAGCATAAGCAAGCCAAATTCAATGTTCAAGCCCTTAGAGTGAACCGAACCCTCGAACCAAAAGTTATCAGCATGAATGTTTTTTTCTTCAACAGAATGGTTGGAAACTGGTCCTCATCCGCCAAGAACCGTTTGAACTCTCCGAATTCACATGTAGATAAAAAACAAATACTTTTCTTTCTTATTTGAGAGGAAGAGGAATTTTGCTCGTTTATTATTTTTTCTTGAGTTCTTTCTTTATTCCCTTCCCAACATCCTCTACGGCTTTAGCACCCTTCTTGAGGCCTTTACCGATTGCTTCTCCAGTTTTTTCAGCAGCATTTTCAACTTTTTTCTTATCTTCAGGCATTCATATCACCTTCCATTCTAAAGGTAGTTTATTGCAGAATTAATTGTTTGCGATTGTAATATTACAGCAACTTCGAGGCACCAACATAGGTTTAGCGCTCAATTACACGAGACAAGATCCAAATGAGAAAAAAGGTGGTCTGAATATCTTCTCAACCCGTCGCGCTGAGCACTGCTGCATCAAACTGCGTATGGATCATGACCTTTTCTCATTCTCGCAGCTGATTTTGAAGAATAGATTTTAAGCAGAATGAAGGCAGTTAAGAATAGTAACAAGGCTCCTGCCGCCACGTAGGGAAAATTGTTTATGAATGTTTTATATGAACTCGGGTTGAGGTAGGCTCCAAGCCCAACCCCGAAAGCGACCAAAGATAACGAGACAAAGAATGATAGTTTATACAGCATCGGCGGTGACCGAGAAGCTCTTTTCGCTTCAATGTGCCTCTTTATTTCACCTACGCCCAAAACTAGAGAAACTCCAAAAGCACTGATGAGCAAAGGACCAATAAAGCTAAAGCTAAATTGGAACTGGTGAAAATCGATGAAAGACTTAATTCCAAAAAAAGACAGGAGACCCAAAAACAAGATGAGCACTGTGGAACCAACGAAAATTCCCATATCCAAGATACCGCCAGAGGAGAAGGGACCATAAATCCTTCTCCAGGGCCTAAGAGTATAATCTTTCATGTCCTCAGCAGTTTTTCTAGTAAGCTCGACTGGGTCGTTTTGATACATATACACCTTGGTTTTGTTATCAACTTCAATTTTCTTACCATCGTGATCATATCTAGCTTTCTTCACTAGTCTTGAGAAAGGGTAAAGCCACTCAATTCCGCGATCTTTTGCTGTGTTGAGACCGTCAAGAAGAGTATGACAGAACGCACCAATTGCAAGGAAAGGAGAGATTAGAAAAACGAGCCCAATGAAAACAAAGTTGTGGCATAGCGC
>JBEKVK010000158.1:0-3942 GCA_049514075.1 Bathyarchaeia archaeon
AGAGTCTGGGAGGACTGGGGGGTTAAGTCATATTCCTGTATGGTTTTTCCGCTTCCCACGTAGTGGCCGTTGGCATAGACTGAATATTCTGCAGTGTTCAGCGTCGCCCCGAATCCGTTGGGGTTGTAGAGGACTGCTTTAAGGTTCATGTTTAGGTCGGTGCGGTTCAGGCTGGTTATGTCGATAGAGGTGGAACGGATCTGGATGTTGCCTATCATTGGCCTTTGCGCGCTATTTTGATGGATCGAGTAGTTTACTGCTACAAGTACTGAAAATGTTGCTGCTATAAGAACTAAAAATATTATTGTAGCAGCATTGTCGAACTTGTTTTTATCCTTTGACAACTTGATTTTTATGGATCAGCTCTTCAATTAAAGGATTTCTACGGGTGATTAATGTAAGTGAGAAGCGCAGCTCCCATGTTAAATCTTTGCCTGATGCGCGTCTTGGTATCTAATTTCTTGAGCGCGGCACTAGTTTTAACTCAGTGTTTTGTTTTGTGTGGTAATCCTTATTAAAGGTGAAAATTGCACTGTTGTTATGTTCCCATTTATTCGGGGGTGAAAACGGCGGTATCTGTGAAGGACTTTCTTGAAAAATTTAGAGTACAACACCCAAAAGATGACGAGGAAATAGCTGTTGCAGTTTGGACTGTTAAGGACGTAAAAATCCGTGCTGAAGAAAGGCAAATTAAGATAAGTGACGAGGATGCTCAAAAAATCGTAGCGGCTTTGCATCGGCACCATGACCCAAACATTGGAATAACATGGGAAACCATAGACGAGTATCTCAATGGCCTAGAAATCCCGTAGGTTTACTCTTGGGTGTTGACATTAACCCGTTTGTGCGCACCTATGTGAAATCTCTATTTGATTCTTTCCTTTCCCACTTCACATCCTCCAGTCTATTTCTCCTCCCAGTCAGATGAAGGCAAGTGCCTATTCGACCACACGAAAGGGTCAATATGTCGTCGCGTTTAGGCTCCCCTCAATCATGCGGACGTCCACTGCAAGGGATAGCGCGATAGCGAGGAAAAATCCCGCGGCGTGGGCTTTGGGTACGTCACCGAATTTGAGGGTACCAAAATCATTAGAAAACGCAAACTTTAGCTAACCCATCACTCGGCGGGACGCCCATACTGTTTATTTACATATAGTGCAGCTGGTCAGGTTTACATTCACGTTTAAATTTCATGCGAGCAAGCATTTGGAATAAAGGCTAAAGCGTTACCAATAGCACGCTACTTGATGCTTCATCAAACGCTGTAATGTTAAACTCAACGTGGCGTTCACAATCTTCTGGTCCTTGTTGATAAATTCGAAAGTTAATTTTTCTTAAGTAAAAACTTCTTCACTAACCAACATAAAAGAAAGAAAAACCAATCAATATCTCGGGGTAAAACCAATTGAGTACAGAAACTGAAAATGAGAGCTTAGAAGAGTCAATATTTAAGACTCTTAGCAATCAAAAGAGAAGAGATATCCTGCGGTTCATCGGTGAAAGCAAGCAAGCTACATTTACAGAAATCAAAAAAGCTGCCGAAATTGAAGATAGCTCCTCGGTGTCATACCACCTGAACAGTCTAAAGCCCTTGATTGCCCAAAATGAGGACAAATACAGCTTATCAGAGCTTGGACAAGAAGCCTACAACCTTATCGTTAAAACTAGCGCCTACACTTCAACCAATATCACCCTCGGCTACTTACGTAGGCAATTAACTTTACTAATAATTGCAAATGCGGCCATTTGGTTCACTGCAATTATTGTTACCAACTTAATTGCTGTTCAGCTAAGCCAGAATGCCACTTTTGCGTTGGTCGCTTTATGGGCAATCAGCAACGCTTTACTGGTTACTATCTCAAGGAGAACAAATCATGAAAAAGAGTGCATCGTCAAAGCGGTAACAACCAAATTTGAGCACCCCTGATCCTTTTCACCGATTCTTCAGCTTCCTGATTAGCTGAATTGTTGGCAGATTAGAATGAAGCTTGGCAAGGCTCTTAGCTTCTCAAGCGTAATCTCAGTGTCAGCGGAAGCCATTTACCTGAACAAAGCTTGCAAATTATGCTCTCAAAAAGCGATTGTAAATCTAAACGAGTAATGTAAGTTTTTTCTTCCCCCTTTTCCTTAAACATTTTTTATTTAGCACCACTTTAACGGGATATTCCCGTAAATGACATATTTCAATCTTAGAAACTCGCTTTAAAAGCATAAAAATCCTTGGATTACCTGGGGAAACTGCATGAATTTGTTCAAGAAAGTTGGTAGAGGTCTTATTGTCCTTGCAATGGCTCCATTGTTTGAGCTTGAGAAGAGAGAACAGGAAAAAGGACTTGAAAAGAGATTGAAGCGTAGTAAAAAAAGTGAGCAACGTCACTGTTCTTGCAATGGCTCCATTGTTTGAGCTTGAGATGAAAGAGCAGGAATACGTTTTCACTATATGTTCCATCAGGTGTAACAACCTCTACAGCTAACGTTTGACCTGATTAAAAATTTAGCAGTTGCTGGACGTATAACAGGTAACACTATTGGCAGCATAACAGTAATTTGGGATACTAAGAATTCGTTTGTTATATCCTACTGCTCTGGGGTCTTATTCATTAGGAAAGAAATTAGCGTTGTCTAAGATTGTTTCGCCATGTTCCCTATATACACAGACCTCACACTGCAGCCGACCTTAGTCAGTAAATGTTTCTGGGTTATCATTTTTTCTGGCTTAAGTCAGTCCATTCATGACCGCAATGCTTGCACTTGTAGGTTACTCTGTAAGTGTGAACATGTGTTTCTTTATCAAAATTGTCTTGCCATTCCCATTTCATAGGAGCGGGAGCAAGATAGTCTTTCTGTACAAGCGTGTCAGCCCCAAGTAGCTCCTTTTTGACTTCTTTTGTTTGAAACACCAAATGGCAAGACGGACACCTTCTAAACACTTACTTTCTCACCTACTTATTCTCTGTAACTTCAGACTATTCTTTCGGGCAGATTTAAGATTTATTTTTCAATTTTCTTACTAAAATGTCAATGTGCTTCTGAAAATTATTATTTTGGTCAATTTAAATCAAAATCATAAAGAATAGCTTGTTAAATTGGGGATTAAATTGGAAGAATTCAAGCGTTATGCTAGTGTTTAAAAGAACAATTGCGCCTTTTAGCAACGGAGAAAAAGTCATGCCGTCGTTCCAAACTGTTCGCGGAATGCGTGATTTACTCGGTGAAGAAGCGCAAGCTTTTACAGGCATTATTGGCAAAGCTAGGGAAACAGCCTTGCTTTACGGTTACAAAGAGGTTATCACGCCTGTGGTTGAGTCTTTTGAGTTGTTGAGTGCCAAGTCAGGCGAGGAAATTCGCCAACGTATGTTCATCTTTAAGGATTTGGGTGAGCGTCAAGTGGCCCTGCGCCCAGAATTCACGGCTTCAATCGCCCGGCTAGCAACAACTGCGCTCAAAAACGAACCTAAGCCTCTTCGACTGTTTTCAGCGGGAAGCGTCTACCGTTATGATGAACCGCAGAAAGGCCGCTACCGAGAGTTCTACCAATCAAATTTTGAGCTGATGGGTTCCAGCCGACCTGAAGCCGACGCCGAAATTGTCCTGCTCACAGACAGCTTTATGAGGTCACTATGTTTGCGCGGCTACGCCTTCAAAATAGGGCACATAGGTGTCGTGCGGGGAATCCTTAGCCAGGAAAATGTCGATGAAAGAACCCAGAACGCTATTTTGCAACGGATGGACAAAAAAGAGTATAACGAAGCGTTCAAACTCGCTCCGACGGAACATTGCCGAAATATGCTTGAGGGACTGTTACAACTGAAAAGCAATAACTGCTTTGAAACCGTCGAAAAAATCAAGGCTTACGTTGCCGCCAATGAGATCGCGAAGGCTGCCGCAGACAACCTCGGCGACATTCTCAAACTTGTGGTTGATGGGGGATGCCCAATCCAA
>JBEKVK010000159.1:0-3876 GCA_049514075.1 Bathyarchaeia archaeon
AATTATCATGGTGTGTATTTTTGCCTTTGCTTCTCTCGGTGTTCTCTGTTGCTGTGATACTTAGGCATCGAAAAACCGCTAACCCGGGGTACCGCGGTACCGCACAATAGGTACCTGTGTACATAAGGTTTAGTCCAGAAACTTTGACTAAACTTAGTCCAGAAACCTATACAAAAAAACTTTAATGCCAGCCGATTGAAACTGAAGTCATGGGCTACTCAAAAAAAGCGATAGCTTCATTGTTGATAGTTACAGCAATATTTACGGGTGGAATTGGCGCAACTATTCATTATTACAATGGCTTGCTTGTCGATAAAAACTCTAAAATCGCTTCGTTGAACAGTCAAATAGCAAATCAGCAAACACAAATAGCAAATCAGCAAACACAAATAGCTAACCTAACCAGCCAAGTAAAACTGATGTCAAATTATATTGACGCCCACCTTGAAGCCACTCTGGTAGTGACTGAAGTCGGGAACATGTCTGAAAGTATGTCTACTTACCCCTTTTATCGACTTTACATTACGGGCACAGTTAAAAATACTGGGCGAGGTGAGGCATTAAACGCTGGATTACACATTATCGCTTCCGCTTCCAATGAAGTAGTAGAGATAAACATGACAGTTCCATTAGTCAGTTTGGCTGATTTCGGAACTGACAGTTCAACTAATGCTTTTGTTCAAGGATGGGATGCTGGCAGTGGAATAAGTGCTAATCCGTCACAGTTTAGCAATTTAAATAGTGGGGGATCTGTCGGGGTTGAATTCAACATTTACCATGAAGGGCAAGTAATTAATTGGACCGTAACGCCTGTGTGGACAAATTTGCCGTAAAAATTTTTCTTTCTATGATTAGCCTAGAAACGGGTTAGCTGTCAGTCAAGAAACTTTGACTAAATTCAGTCAAGGAAGTTTGACGACTAAGCTTTTATCGCAACCACCCCCTAAATGCTAACTATGGGTAACATCAGCAAGAGTTTCGTATTAGTTCTGATTTTAATAATGGCTATCTCAAGTGTTGATTTATTGATTGTTAAACCTGTAAATGCACAGATACCACCAACGCCACCCTTTAGCATAATTACTGTCAGCGACACTACCGTTATTCCTACTACTTATTCGACTAACCCGTATACAGGTGCAAATATCACCAATCTTGGCTACACTAAAGCTTCATTCAATGTTACAATAACTATTCAAAATAATCCTCAAACCACTGCGTATGAATTAGACGTCGAAGGACATTATTCATTGCAATTGCAATGGCAAAATCCTTGGGGAGACGAAGGGAATGTTACAGCTTTTGCTTCTTCTGGTTCTCAGACGGTTATAACCCTTTATGGTGACAACGAAAGTGAAGAGTTCCTGAATACGCTCCTGACGCAATTTTCTTGCAATTTGGTGGTCATTGGGGAATCGATGTTCCTTTTGGCGGTCAAGTAGATTTTCGATTACAAGCAATAAGTGGTGAAACTCCCACTAGAGAGTTAATTGGTTATGAGGTTCTGGGTAATGTTAGTGATTGGAGTCCAATCCAAACTGCAACAGTTCCAGATTTTTCTACTGTAACTTTTTCTCCAACATCTACCGTTCCAGAGTTTCCAACTTGGATAATTCTGCCACTTTTCACAATGATGATACTGCTATCAATCGCATTTGTAAGGAAGAGAACACCAAAAAATCGATGATCCCCAAGGCTTTTGTAGCAAGTATATGGATTCTAATGTGACCCAAACTATGGAAGAAATTGGATTAAAAGTGGTTAGCACTCAGCTTTAGTTGACTTCTTGATTGATAAAGGCATCATTACGGAAGAGGAATATGAAAAGCTTATCAAGCAACGGGTTAAGATAAGTGCAGTTCACTTAACCGCTTAGCATCTTTTTTTTGCAGGAACGGCTTTTTTAATCGGTATCAAGCTTTAAATAATAATCAGATTACCGTTGCGTTATGAATTATAGCAACAAGACACTGGCCGGAGCCTTACTTTTTATTGCCGCTGCACAGCATACCATAGCAATTTTACTCGCACAAGCGGTTTATCCAAATTACAGCACGTCTTTGAACTACATAAGCGACCTAGGCGTATGGGGTAAACCCTCTGCCATAATTGAGGACCCATCGACAATCTTGCTAGGCTTATTGGCTCTAATAAGTGTATATTTTATTCACCGTGAATTCAAGAATCGGGCAATCACAGCTTACATTTTTCTGGCAAGTTTAGGCTACCTTTTAGCGGGTATTTTTCCTGAAAACACATTTATGGTTCATGGAACCCCAGTCATTCACACCATCGGCGCATTCATGGTTTTTGTCTTTTGGAGCATAGCCGCAATTGCCTCGTACAGGATAATCAGGGGTCCTTTCAAGTGTTTTTCCGTAATATTGGGTGCTGTATCGCTTGTCGCTCTCGTGCTTTATTTTGGTACACGTCCAAGCTACTTGGGAATTGGCGTGGGCGGTATGGAAAGAATGATAATTTATCCACAACTTATTTGGATGATAGCTATAGGCGTAAACTTCCTATCTTCATCCAACAAAGACTATCAAATACAAGATGAAAACCTAAGCTTCAATTAAGTCCAATGATTCTCACAAATTCTGGTGAGTCTGTCTCTTTCTTTGTTCTCCATTGCTGTGATAATTTGGCATCGAAAAACCGCTAACTTGAGGTACCGCGGTACCGCCTAACAAGTACCCGTGTACCTAAAGTTTGGTCAAGAAAGTTTGACTGAGAGTAGTCAATGAAGTTTGACGAACAGCCTTTTATCGCCTATAGTTTCCTAATACTAAAGCATGGATAAAATCGGCAAAACTTTTGCATCATTCCTCATTTTAATAATGGCTTTCTCATGCCTAAGTTTACTGATGGTTAAAAGTGCAAGTGCTCAGTCCACTCCAGTTATAATTGTCTCACCTACACCAGCTCCAACTCCCACTCCATCACCAGCTCCAACGCCAACAAGCAACATTGCATTAAACTACAATGAAGTGAATATGACAAGCCAAGGCTCTAACACAATTCTTGTTTTAGTTGTAACTGCTCAATACAACTTTGGAGGAGCAGTGACCCTAAACTATACTGATTTCACCTTGAACATTTTTACTGTTAGAGGAGGGTTAGCACCACCTGCCATGATGATGAATACAGGAAACGCAAAACCTGCACAGATAGGAGTTGTTACTCTCAATAGTGAAAACAGGAAGGCTAACTTTGAATTAACTTTTACTTTTGCAACAATGCAAGAAAACTTTGATGGACCACATGTGTTTTCATCATACCAACTAACCTATACTGGAAGTGCAACTTCTACTTCTCCAACCCCTACCTCAACCCCAACACCCACACCAACCCCAACCCCAATGTCAACGGCTACCATTCCAGAGTTTGCAACATGGATTGTTCTGCCACTTTTTGCAGTCATGATCCTTTTATCATTTGTATTTGCAAGAAAGAAAGTTAGGTTAGTTAGAAACGTTAGTGATTAAATGGATAAAAAAATAATTGCAATAGTGCTGATTGTTCTATTAGCTTTAGTAACTGTAGTTGCAATAGAAAGTTATTTATTATTTGGTAAAACTCCTAAAACTAATCAAAATTCACCTTCACCAACTCCGACCCCAACATCAACTTCAACCCCAACTTCAACCCCAACTTCAACCCCAACAACAACGCAAGCGGCAACCAGTTTAAATTCTACACCTTCTGTTCCAACCTTTACTGTCATACTCACAAACACATCTTACACCGTGCCTACGACCTATTATACTGACCCTCAAACAGGTGCTAACATCACTAAGGCTGGCTATTTTGTAAACGCTGAAAATCTTACCTTCATCATTCAGAATCAACCTAATGTTAACTATTACCTTATCA
>JBEKVK010000160.1:0-3843 GCA_049514075.1 Bathyarchaeia archaeon
GTAAGCCCGCAGCATCTTAGAAAATACCTCAAAGACGTTAAAGTCATCGGCATCCACACAATGGACCCCTTCGGGTTCGGTCCAGCTTCAACCACCCTCGCCTCACTCTTCCAAAAAGAACCATTCTTAGCAAGGCACTTCCACAGCTTAGTCACTAGCCCCATAATTCGAGAAGCAAAACAAAACGGAGCAAAAGTCATAGTCGGCGGGCCCGGCGCTTGGCAGTTCCGCTACAGATCCCAACTTGTAGAGAAAAAAATCGTTGACTGCGTAGTGGAAGGGGAAGCCGAAAATGTAATCGGGAAACTCTTCAAAGCCGCTCTACACGGAGAGGTACTTCCAAGTCACATTGAAATTGCAGCTAAAGACGCCCCCAAATTGGAAGAAATACCCGACATCGTAAATCCGTCTATTAATGGCTTAGTTGAGCTTGGACGGGGCTGTTGTAGGGGGTGCGAATTCTGCAACGTCACCTTAAGACCGCTACGTTGGTCTCCACTTGACAAGATCGTTCGGGAAATAGCCGTCAATGTTGAATCAGGCAAACAGAGGGTTATCTGTCTGCATTCCGAAGACGTCATGCTGTACGGTTCGCAGAACGCGGTGCCGGATGACGAAAAACTAATTAAACTTCACAAAGCCGTGATGAGCAGAGTAAAAACGATCAGCTGGAGCCATTGTTCACTTGCCGCCGTAGCTTCAAAGCCTCAACTTGTAGCTAAACTCTCGGAAATCATACTTCAAAAGCAGGCGTGGTGGGGAGCCGAAATCGGGCTCGAAACAGGTTCAGCTCAGCTTGCTAAAAGAATTATGCCCGCCAAAGCTTTCCCGTTCAAAGCTGAAGAATGGCCAGAAGTAGCGCGCCAAGGCTTCGGAATAATGCACGACCACAAGCTTATTCCTGCAGCAACACTTATCGTTGGTCTTCCTGAGGAAACGGAGGACGACATCATAAAGACGGTAGAGTTGCTGGATGATGTTAAAGACTGCAGAAGCCTCATTGTGCCGCTATTCTTTGTTCCGCTGGGCAGATTGAAAAACAAGGATTGGTTCAGAGAAGCTCAAGTCAATAAGCTACATGAGGAACTCATGTTTAAATGCGCAGAGCATTGTCTTCGCTGGGTAGACAACATACTGGATATATCTTTTATGGATAAAGGGTATCGGGCTCCGCTCAAACAAGCCTACAAAGTTTTCGCTGGATTGATAAAACGGCAAATAAGGAACGTCGAAGTCACAGAGCTCCCGCAAAAATAAGTTTTCAAAATCTAAGTCTTTTTTTCAAAACTTTAATACTTCCTTCCAATTCAGTTTACGCTGAGGCGCAATATTTTGCAAAGCAATTCTGGAGAAAAAGTTGAAGACAAACGAAGCGTTAAAGTAATCAAAAATGGGTCATACCTAGTTGTTGGACCAATACCTCTATTCCCCATGACCATAGCGTGCGACGGAAAAGGAACCCCGATTAAATGGGCTATAGGGGACAAATTCACTACGCCGCAAAGTTACCTCTTGTGTCGATGTGGGCAATCAGGCAAAAAACCTTTCTGCGATAGCAGCCACGTGAAAGTCAAATTTGACGGAACGGAAGCCAATCAGAATGAGCCCTTCGAAAAAATGGCACAGGAAATCGACGGCCCCGAAGTGAAGCTTTATGATGCCGTGCCGCTTTGTGCTTCAGCTCGCTTTTGTCACAGGGGAGGAGACATTTGGGATGTGATCCATCGCACTGACATGCCCGAGGCAAAGAAAAACGTTGTTGAAAACAGTTCCGACTGCCCATCTGGCAGACTTGTGGCTTACGACAAGAAAACAGGGGTGCGGATTGAGCCTGTATTGGACAAATCGATCGGCACCATCGAAGACCCGGCCATCGGAACAAGCGGGCCGCTTTGGGTTCGAGGTGGAATTCCAGTTTATTCTGCTGATGGGAAACTCTATGAGGTGCGAAACCGCGTGACTCTTTGCCGCTGTGGAAAATCTCAAAACAAACCGTTTTGTGACAGCAGCCATTACCCAGAAGAGGATAGGGAGGAGCAGAGGTGAAATGAATGGTAGATGACAGTTTTGAGCGGGATGTGAAATCTAAGGAGAAAGCGTATGTGCTTTTTTATGCTTCATGGTGCCATTTTTCACAAGCGTTCTTGCCGATTTTCAAAGAGTATGCTAAACAACACCCCGATGAATGCATAAGCGTTTTAATTGATGATAAGCCGGACGTATGTGACAAATACCAAATTGACTACTACCCGACGGTGCTGCTTTTCAAAAAAGGCAAAGTAGACAAGCGCCTTGACGCTGAGCCAGGGGAAGGGTTGACAAAGAAGCAGCTAATGCAGCTCACGCAGAGCAAATAGGCCGCTTCTTAGGCTGAAACACATCTCAAATATTTTTTCTCTCTTTTTGAGGGTCAATGGAAAAAACCATATATCCCATGGCAATCCATCAGAAGCAAGTGAATTGATGTATAGAACTGGCGTTGCGAATCTGCCGCTTCACGGCGGAAAAGCCCCTTCTTGGCTTACAGTGCGAATGCGAAAATTGGCCAAGGAAATAGCAAACATTATGATTGAAGAATATGGCACAGCAACCTTTATTGAACGCTTGTCTGACCCATACTGGTTCAAGCGTTCGGCTGCGTCTTAGCCTACGACTGGCATAGCAGTGGAGTAACCACAGTCGTCACAGGCATCCTAAAAACGGCGCTTACGCCTGAAGAGCACAGCATCGCGGTTTGCGGCGGCAAAGGCAAAACATCCAGGAAAACGCCGGACGACATCGCTTCAGCAGGGGAAAAGTTCGGTTTTTCCGAAGAAACCATCAAAACCTTGACTTACAGTAGCAAAATGGCTGCGAAAATTGACAACACTGCCATCCAAGCGGGTTACCAGCTGTATCACCATGCTTTTCTTGTCACTCGCGATGAGAAGTGGGCGGTAATCCAGCAGGGCATGAGCGAGCAAGACCGTTCGGCAAGGCGTTATCATTGGCTATCCGACAAAGTTACCGATTTTGTTGTTGAACCTGAAAACGCCGTAGTTGGCGACATAAAACGGGAAAGAGCGCTGAATATGGTGGCGAAAGAAAGTGAAGCTTCTCGCAAAGCATCCGTCGATTTGGTCAAGGAGCCTACACGTAAACTTATGAATCTCATTCAATGCGCGGCAAAACCGTTAAACCAATCGTCCCTGCAAAAGTGGATGCCGCAGACCAACGACCCATGGCTTCAAACCCTAAGTAGCCTCAACATGCCTCGAAACATAAACTGGGACACACTGAACCGCGTCTACGAGTTCCAACCCAAAAACTACGAGGAACTTTTAAGCTTGAAAGGGGTAGGACCAGCCACCGTTCGAGGCTTAGCACTTGTATCCGAGTTGGTTTACGGCGAAAAGCCAAGTTGGGAAGACCCAGTCAAATTCAGCTTCGCTTACGGAGGCAAAGACGGCGTCCCCTTCCCAGTAGACCGCAAAGCAATGGACGAATCAATTCAAATCCTTAGGCAATCCGTGCAGGAAGCAAAAATCGGCGAGAAGGAAAAACTGCAGTCACTTCAAAGGCTAAGACGGTTCGTTCCCGAAAACACAAATTCATAAGAGTGAACCTTCCTGCAAAAACGAATAACTTTTATTGTTGCGGGTTCACTTATTTGCTTCGACTAGACCACGGTGGGGTCGTAGTCCAGCCAGGCTAAGACGGCGGGCTCCAGAAAGCAAGCAAAGGGTTTGCTGACCGAAAGGGATGACGAATCTCTGGAGCGGTCTTAGAGAAACCCGCAAAGATGAACATAGCGTCGTCTTGGGTAAAGGTCGTCGGTTCAAATCCGGCCGGCCCCACCAAATT
>JBEKVK010000161.1:0-3838 GCA_049514075.1 Bathyarchaeia archaeon
CATTTGGTGGAAATGGCCTTGAAGTGTAATGTTTTCTCTGCCGGTTAAGTCGCCGTCGACGGTTGTTTCTTGGCTTTGAACCCCGATGATTTTGCGGATTTCAGGAGCTTGCTTCTCAACGTCGTATCCTGCGATTGAAACGGTTCCCGCTGTTTTTCTCAGAAGCGTTGTCAGAATTTTGATTGTTGTGCTTTTTCCTGCTCCGTTTGGTCCTAGAAAACCGAAGAATTCGCCTTCCGCCACGTCGAAAGAAATGTCATCTACGGCTTTTGTCCCGTCAGAATAGACCAAGACAAGATTCTTAACAGAAATAATGTCTGCCATAAGCTTTCAATAAATAGGTTTACACAGGGGTAAAATAAACGTTATGCAACTGACACGTAACTTCAACCAAGAAAGTAAGACCTCCGTTTGCTTCGCGCTTATTTGCAAGAGGGAAAATTTGAGGTACCAAATATTGCTTTTTATATGTCAAGACTCGAAATCCTTAAGCGTACGGGGATGGAAGGTTAAGTATGGCAAGCGACTTTTCGGCGAAGGGGCAAAAAAAAGTTTTCGGTAGCAACTTGAAACAGGATAATTTGTTTCTAGATAAAATGTTAGATGGCTTTGCATACCACAAAATTGTCGTTAATAAGTCAGGCAGACCCATTGATTATGTTTTTCTTGAAATCAATCATGCCTTTGAAAAAATGACGGGGCTCAAGAGAAAGCAGATCATAGGCAAGAAAGTAACGGAAGTTCTTCCTGGAATTGAGAAAGATCCTGCTGATTGGATCGGAGTCTACGGAAAAGTTGCCATAACAGGAGAACCAGTTCAGTTTGAAAATCACGCCATCCCTTTAGCGAAATGGTACAAAGTTTCAGCTTATTGCCCGGAGAAAGGCTATTTTGTCGCTTTATTTGAGGATATTACTGAGCGCAAGAAATCTGAACAGGAGCTTTGGCAGGCAAAGAAAGATTGGGAACGTACTTTCGACAGCGTTCCAGACCTTGTAGCTATCCTTGATAATCAGTATAGAATCGTTCGTGCTAATCGAGCAATGGCACAAAAGTTAGGTGTAACTCGAGAGAAAGCCGTCGGACTTTTATGCTATAAATGTGTTCATGGATTAGACAGCCCCCCTGATTTTTGTCCACATACACAAACAGTAAAAGACGGCAAACAACACCAAGCTGAAGTAACTGAACCTCGACTCGGAGGAGATTTCTTAGTAACTACGACTCCGTTGAAGGATGAAAAAGGAGACATGATTGGATCAGTCCATGTAGCTAGGAACATAACGGAGATTAAACAGCGAGAACACGAAATTGAAAACATAAGCAAGTTTCCTTCGGAGAATCCTAATCCTATATTTCGCATAGATAAAAAAGGCACTATTCTTTATGGTAACACAGCATGTGATTCCTTATTCTCTATGTGGAATACCAAGGTTGGTAAACGTACACCTGAACTTGTAAGCAAGGCTGTAGCCAATGTCTTAAGATCCAATGAGGGAGTTGAACTTGAAGTAACATTGCGATCTAGGACATTATCCCTCTTGCTTGTTCCCTTCGCATTAGAAGGCTATGTAAATGTTTATGCAAGTGACATCACTAACCGCAAGAAAGCGGAAGAAGCTTTGCGGGAGAGTGAACAGCGCTGGGCGACCACTTTGGCAAGCATCGGCGATGCTGTTATCGCCACTGACACATCTGGCAAAATCATGTTCATGAATAGTGAAGCTGAGAAGCTCACAGGCTGGAAACTTCATGATGCAACGCAAAAACCGGTAAAGACCGTGTTCAACATCGTTAATGAGCAAACGCGTTTAGATGTTGAAAACCCAATACACAAAGTCCTTGAAAAGGGAATCGTTGTTGGCTTAGCTAACCATACCGTTTTAATTCGAAAAGACTCTTCTGAAATTCCGATTGACGACAGCGGAGCACCTATAAAAAACAAAGACGGAAAAACCACAGGTGTCGTGCTCATCTTCCGAGACATTAGTGAACGCAAAAAAGCTGAAGAAGCAATGGTATATCAAGACAAATTGCTATCAAGGGCGCGTGAAGCCATTTACGGCGTGGACTCAAAGTTCCATATAAACTACTGGAACAAAGGCTCCGAGGGCTTGTTCGGCTATTCCAAAGAAGAGGCATTGGGAAAAAATTTCCAAGAGCTAATCCCGATAAAAATAGATAATTCCACACGAACCGAAGAGTTGGCTAAGATGGAGACGATTGGTTATTGGGAAGGCGAAGTGCAATATCGCCGCAAGAATGGATCCTATGTCGCAGTTGAGCTTAATTCGTCCACCTTCAAAGGCCCCGAAGGAGAGCTGCTGGGTGTCGTAACAGCTGCCCGCGATATCACTGAGCGCAAAAAAATAGAGGAAGCCATAGCAAGGCAAGCTGAGCTTATCGATTTATCTCCAGACGCCATAATTGTCCGAAAGCTTGACGGCACTATTTCTTTCTGGAGCAAAGGCGCCGAGAACCTTTACGGTTGGACAAAGGAAGAGGCAATTGGATGTAACATTAATAATCTGTTGAAGACCGAGTTTCCTGTGCCTCCAAAAGAGATTCAAAACAGACTTGAGCAGGATGGTAAATGGTCAGGTGAAATCGCTCACACATGTGCTAACGGAAACAAAATTGTTGTCCAGAGTTATTGGCTGGGCAAATTCGGTGCGGATGGAAAAATATTTGAGTTGTTGGAGTCAAACGTAGACATTACCCCAAGAATACTGATGCAGACTAAGGTTGAAGAGTCTGCTGTTATGGTCGAAGAATACGCTAATCAAATGGAGACTCTTGCGACCAAGAGGGCAGAACAATTGAAGGATGCTGAACGCTTAGCCGCTATAGGAGCAACCGCGGGCATGGTGGGACATGACATCCGTAACCCTCTGCAGGCAATCACAGGCGACGTCTACTTGGCCAAATTGGAGTTATCTTCAACTACAGAGAGCGAAGAGAAGAAAAATGCGTTGGAAAGCTTGGCGGAAATACAGAAAAACATCGATTACATCAACAAGATCGTAGCCGACCTGCAGGATTTTGCCAGACCCCTCAAACCAATTCTAGAAGAAACAGATCTAAAACCCATAATTGATGACTTGCTGAAAAAGAATGGTCTCCCCAAAAACGTAAAGGTCACAGTAAAAGTTGAAGCCGACGCCAGAAAAATTGTCGCAGACTCATCGTATTTAAACCGCATCATGTACAATCTGGTCAATAATGCCGTTCAAGCAATGCCTAAAGGCGGAAAACTAACCATCAACGCCTACAAAGAAGAAAACGACACTCTCATAAGCGTAAAAGACACAGGCGTCGGCATACCTGAATCTGTGAAAGAAAAACTGTTCACACCGATGTTCACTACCAAGTCGAAAGGTCAGGGATTCGGGTTGGCCGTAATCAAACGGATGACCGAAGCTTTAGGAGGCACCGTAACCTTTGAAAGCCAAGAAGGCAAAGGAACCACATTCACTATATGTTTGTCCCCTCAAAACCAAGTCCGCAAACGAAATTTCAAATAAGGAAATAACCCTAACAAACCTTCGCCACATCGTCTTATAACTTGTTATTGCTTATGCCCCCTTAGAGGAAATCCGCTCATAAGCGACTCAAATTTTTATAAACCGACAAGCGTGAGTTGGACGCTTCCAGAAAAATTGCTGATGAAAAGTGATTGGGAAAACGTAAAGATTTACAAAAGCGCAAATGACCGTAGCAAATCGGAAAGAAATGCAAATAAAGAAGCATGTGGATTAACATCGCCAGACCAACTCTCGAAGAGTCTTAGTATAGTATGTGCGGTCGTAGTCTAGTTTGGTCTAGGACATCAGCCTGC
>JBEKVK010000162.1:0-3819 GCA_049514075.1 Bathyarchaeia archaeon
ACGTTGCCGAAAATCCATAATGGCCAAGTACCGTAGGGAGTTTCAAGTCCCGGACTGCCAAAGAGTTGGGTTGTATTCGTGTACCACAAGATGTCTCCGTTGGTCAGGCTGACAGCCCACATGTCTCCTCCAAAGCCATAAATGAATTCTACGCCGTTTCCTACTATAGTATAGATATCGAAGGTGTCATAGGGATTTGCTGGAGCACCGTTAGTGCCAGTAAGAGTGTTGGTCCATAGCAGAGCGCCTGTCCATAGTGAGTAGCCATTGATTACATCAGTTTCTTGGTTCACGTCAGTCATAACTCCATCTCCGAAAGCTGACGATGTCCTTGTATAGGGCGTTTCTGTGTTGTTATCCGTCCACATCAGTGCGAGGGTTTCTATATTGTAGCCCACATCATACCACCAGCCTTTTGTTTGTCCTCCTCCAAATTCACTCGATACGCCATTGCCACCCAGTACTATTGTATCGCTGCCGATTCCATTTTGTCCCCAGGATGGTATGCTTGTCAACGTAGAAGGTAGTTGTACCTCGTTTTTTATTCCTAGATTCCAAAGATACTGGTGATCATATGCCACCGACCATTGGCCACTTTGTTGCATGCACTGGGTAAAGTTAAACAGGCAAAGTGAGGGTCCAGTAGTTGTTACCGCTTGCGCAGGAGCACCGTATGCTGAATATATCATTTGTGTGCCAGCAGTTTGGTTGTCGTATAACAACATTAAGTTTCCATTCGGATCGCAATAAAGGGCGCCGCTTCCGACAGAATCTCCTGTGCCGTTGACGAGGCTGCAGACATAGTTTCCAGTGAGGGCATCATACAAGTTCCATTCGGTGCCGCGCTCGTTGTACGCTGTTCCGCCAGTTACAGATGCAGGAAGAGTTCCTGTGGTCCAAAGGTATGGACCGACATAGCCGTACTGGTTAGGTGTCTGGAAATAGGTTACCATACCGCAAACTAAAGGATTAGTGGTGTTTATTATCCACAATTGTTGACCAGTGTATAAGTTCAGAGCTCGTATGCCATTCGAATAGCCTGTAGTTGTCGTAAACCAAGTAGAGTACATTACGCCGTCGATTACAACTGGTGCCCATTTAGGCTCATACTGCGATGTACACCAGTAGTGGCCTGATTCAGTTCCGGCCGAAGGCGCTGCGACATCACTTCCACCAGCGATTCCTCCGATACACCAAGGTGTTGTCCAGAGGATGTGACCAGTGGTTGGAATTGTAGTGTATGGGTTATAGTCTCCGCCGCTACTGTCCTGAGCACAAGTGCCATTGTACAGTCCAGTGGCACCAAAAGGTTCAGGTCCTAAGCCAAGCCATGGTCCAGTGATAGCGTACCAGTTTTGAACGTTTTCTGCGTTAACTGGAGCCTGCCAGTATGTAGTTGGAAGCGGAGTAAATGGATATTCGGTTGCAGGCGTATTAGTAACAGTAAGCGTTACAGTGGGACTCGTGCTGGGTTCTTCGTAATCGTTGGTGTACCCTGGTGTTGTGAGTTGTTGTCCAGCAAACTGCCAGTAGAATGTGTAGGTGCCAGTTTGTTGGGGTGTGTACGTGGTGTGTGTGCCTCCGGTTTCATCGCCGAGAAATGGTCCTAGTGTTGTTTTGGTTCCGTCAGGCGCCGTGACATAAACTGTCATGCCCACGACATATGCGCTGTTTAGTAAAGGTACACCAAGCCAGAAGACAACAGCCACTGTTTGGCCGACACCGCAAGGGTTAGGGTCGACAGTAATGTAGGCGCTAGTTGGGAGATTGACTTGCGCGTGCGCATTTTGTATTAGCGATGTTGAAGCTCCTCCTATTGAACATATCATAAGCAAACTAACGATAATAGCTACGATTTTACTTGATAGTTTTTGCATTTTTATTTTCCTTCTAATTTTTATTTTCGCATGGAGCACATTGTCATAATTAGATTTAAAGGATAGCAGTAAGTCAGCCGACTACCAACTAATGTTTACCGAAAAATTTTTTTGCACGTCCAAAAACACGGGCCGATTTCATTTATTGTTTTGTGTAGCGCCGCGCGGCAAGAGCGCGCTCTTAATAAGAAAATGTTTAAACTCTAATAGGTTCTCAAGGGCATGTTCGGTGCAATCGAAGAGTTCATGAATAGTTTACTTCATAGAGTAAAGTGGCGACACCTATGAAGAAAGAAGCATTATCTTTATCGGGGGAACAACAGTAAACTATTTTAGTTTACTTTAGAATCAACCCTTAACAGCATTCCAAAACTGGTGTTTTCATGAGTTTAGAGAAGAACATAGCTCAAATCGAAGCCTACAGGCAGCAACAATCAGAGCAGCAGCAGAAACTGAAAAGTAGAATGGGCAAAATTAAACATAAAGTCGCCGTCATAAGCGGTAAAGGCGGGGTGGGAAAAAGCACCGTAACCGTTAACCTTGCCGCCGCATTTGCACAAAAGGGGTACAAGGTTGGCGTTTTGGATGCGGATATTCATGGACCGAGCGTTCCAAGACTTTTGGGCTTGGAAGGGCAACGTGTTAAAACTGGTCTGCCGGGCGCTTTTCCTGTCGATGGACCATTTGGCTTGAAGGTTATGTCGATCGATTTCTTTTTGCCCGAGGAGGCGCCGACTATTTGGCGTGGACCATTAAAAATGCGGGCAATCCGCCAGTTTTTGTCTGATATTGTTTGGGGAGAACTGGATTTTCTCTTTATTGACTTGCCGCCTGGAACGGGTGATGAACCACTCAGCATTGCTCAGCTTTTGCCTGACCTAGACGGCGTGGTAATAGTTACAATGCCTTCCCAGTTGTCAAGTTCAGTTGTTAGAAAAGCAATCACTTTCGCTGAAAGATTAAACATGCATATAATCGGCGTCGTGGAAAACATGAGCGGTTTTGTTTGTCCACACTGCAAAGAAAAAATTGAAATTTTCCAATCCGGCGGCGGAAAAAAGATGGCGGAAGAAGCAGGGGTCCCCTTCCTCGGAAGCATCCCCATTGACCCTGAAATAGGCGTGGATTCCGATAAGGGGCATCCTTTTGTTGTTGCGTATAAGGATTCTGCTGCAGCTAAGGCTTTCATGGAAATTGTCGAGAAAGTTGAAGCTTACCTGAAAAAATAACCGCAAAACATTTTAAAATTGTAAAAAGTTTGGAGAGCTTAAAACTCCCAGGTTAATTGTTGCGTGTCGTACTCTTACACTTTTGTGAGAGTAATCTCTATCGTTGAAACCATCCGTGACCTGTTTTCTCCTTCTCTTGGCGGCATCTCTGCTGTTCCGATTGCGATCTTTGTCACTTTAAGGTCTTTTAGGAACCGACTTCTCGTGATTTCTGCAACGTCAACAGCGGTAGTTATTGCTTGTCCTCTTGCTTTTAGGGTTATTTCTTTTTCTATCCCTGAAGAGAATGCCGTTATGATGGCGAGAACATAGCTCATTGGTGGTTTGTTTCCGACGAAGATTACATCATTTCGTTTTTCTGCCATATCTATTCACTCCTTTTTATTGTTTATTGCGGTAGTATTGCATTACAACGCTAAACTTCCTTATAAACGCAATTCACTATTTTGACATATGCGACAGCGCTAACTCAAAACGATCGGTAACGCACATTATCTTTAATGTCAACGCTTATCAACGCATTACCCAGCAAATCCTCAAGTTTAAAACATGACATTCCTGAAAAAAGCGCTATAGTTTTATACCACAACCTTGAAGGAAGAGTACAAACTGGAGCATTATTTCATGTCAGTGTCGCCTAGCCTCAGAGAAGTTTTAGCAAGAAGGATTGCTGGAGAAATAATTCTTTCAGGCAAACCGGGCGCTACCATGAG
>JBEKVK010000163.1:0-6139 GCA_049514075.1 Bathyarchaeia archaeon
TGACAATGAATTTTCTCTACAGATTACCGCCTGGAGATGAACAGACTTTAATTTTTAACTTTAACACTACTTTGCCTTCTGGAAACTATACTTTTTGGCTTTCTACCTATGGACAAGGCGGCCTTGTTTCCTTCAACTTTGCCATCCCATAGTTACCTCAAACTCCATAGAAAAAAGGAGGTTTTGGATCGTTAAATTTAACTTAAGTAATAACCATGGAGTGCATGAGGCGAAGTAAGTATATGAGCCATGGAAGTTTTGCTACCGCTATTAACTGCATGGATGGGCGAACGCAGATTCCAGTTATCGACTACATCCGTAAAAAGTACAAGGTAGACTACGTTGATATGATTACGGACCCTGGCCCAATCAGGGTTTTAGCTGAAAACACGGATAAGCCGACGGTTGAATCTATCAAACGAAGAGTTGAAATCTCTACAGGGAAATATGGTTCGGTTCATATCGTAATTGTTGGCCATCATGACTGCGCCGGAAATCCCGTGGAAAAAGCAACACAGCTTAAACAAATTCTAGAGTCGATGTGGACAGTTCGAGCATGGGGGCTTAGGGCAGAAACCCTCGGTCTTTGGATAGACGAGAAATGGGTAGCGCACGAAGTCACGTAGAAACAGAGATTAGTCAAAGTAATGTCAACGTATGAACCAAATAGGATGACGAGTTGGGGTGAGGGCCCAAAATTCGCAATCATATCGTTAGTACTGGGTCTTTTACTGATTTTTGCTAATTATTATTTTTTCCCAAAATTAGTTTTGACTTTTAATGAATTTAGGTTTTGGTTCGGAATCGGCGTTGTTGCGTTTGGTCTCTACTTGATGTTTTTAGCAACCTTTCAAGTACATCAAGCTTTCAACCATGGAAGGCTCATCACAGGTGGAATATACGCTCACACCAAAAATCCAGTTTATGCTGCTTGGATCTTATTCATTGTGCCAGGTTTGTTCTTGGCTACAGGAGTTTTATTCTTGATGATAATGCCCTTCATAATGTATGTATTGATTAAGAGGCTAATAATTGAGGAAGAGCGGTACTTAGAACAAAAGTTTGGAAAAGTTTATTTAGATTATAAAAATGCCGTTAATTCAATAGTTCCTAAAATGTCTTGGAAAAGAAATCCATGATAATACGGTTCGAATCTCCCAAGGTTCCTCTCCTTAAATCAATCGACTAATGACAATAGCTATGACAGCGATTGTTAGCGTGAGGTAGAGTCCGCGGATTCTTTTTCTTCCTTCTTGCGGAGTCCGGCTTGTTAACAGCCCAAAAGTGAAGTAAACAACTCCTAGATCCGATGCTGTCACCAAAGCAAAATAAAGGTTGCCTAGCCAACCTGCTAGAAAAGGTAGAAAGCTCAAAGTTACGAAGGCAGCGAACAGTAAACCCGAAACCCGCAAAGCGAAATTCCTTCCTTTAAGAATGGCTAGACTTCGGGCATGACGTTGCTTGTCGCCTTCAATGTCCATGGCTCCGCCGGCAATCTCCTCGCCCAAATCGAACAAGAACGCTAAACTACCAAAAGTCCAAACAATACCTCTAAACAAACCTCCCACTACCAGCCCTCCGAAAACAAAAGTGCTGGCCACTGAAAAAGCAACCACCATATTCCCAAGCAGCCCCGTTTCCTTAATCCGCCAATTGTAAAGGAAACCGATTGTCCATAAGACCAAAGCTACAATGAGCAGGGTTAAATTCAAGAGTGCAGCCGCCAAAAACCCAGCAAAAGAAAACAAGCATTCAACCAGGATTAGCTCAAAAACAGTGATTCGCCCCGATGGCAACGGCCTGTCAGGATGGTTGATTTTGTCTACAGATAAGTCGAAGTAATCATTAGTAATCATGGCTGTTCCTGAAATAAAGAAGCCCGTTAGAAAACCCAGAAGTAGCTGAGCAAATGTTGGCAGGTGACCAGACGAAATGATTTCGCCAGCTATCACACAAATGCCCGCTGCTAATGGGAGCTCTGGTTTGAGCAAGTCAGAAAACGCCTGCACTTTTCCCTTCGCATTCACCTAATTCAACCTCAATTTACCTTACCCGCATTAGTTTTCTTTATTTCTCTGCTGAGTAGCCAACCGCCCGCATATCCTTCGATAAGAGGAACACAAGGGAAATTACAGATATCCCTACAGCAGCGACTATAAAGTCGGTCTTAACACTCATGCTTTGGATTATAAAGGCACCCAAAACTTGCCCCACTGGCATAACCGCAAAACTCCCCAGTTGGTCAACACCGAAGTACCTGCCCTGCATCTCGGAGGGCACAATGAGCTGAACTGCAGAGAGCCAAGTCACGTTTGCATATCCAGAAATGACCCCGACGACAAGAAATAGAACAAACGCAACGATGAAGCTTCGAGTGAACGCTGACAAAAGCATTGCCGCTCCCGCCAGGAGCCCAGTGCCTCCCCAGACAATGCCAGCGTAAGCAACCGCCTTGGTTCTTCCCACAAGAAGCGCGCCAGGCGCCATCCCCACAGCAAAAGCTCCAAGCAAGGAGCCATAAACAGCCACGCCGCCGTTCAGCACATTGGTGGCGTAGACTACTACAAATGGTATTATCATGGCGAAGAATAGGTTGATAAATCCGGCTGAAACAGTCAGGTACAGCAGTCCTTTGTTAGAAGTTATGTATTTGACTCCGTCGGCGGCGTCAGAAACAAAACCTTTGCGAACTTCTCCATTGAACGCTGTCAGACTGGGTTTCACAAGAGCACCAAGAGTCATAGACATGGTAAGTACAGCAGAGATGGCGAATGTTGTCGCGTTAATCCCCAAAGCGGCAATAGCGCCTATTGTCGCCACTATAGCACCGCCAGCTGCGCTTGCTACAGATTGGAAGACCGAGTTTGCAACCTGCACTAGACCATTAGCGTCAGCAACTTCATCAGATTTAAGAATCGATGGAATCACTGCTCTTTGAGCTGGGTTAAAAATTGTTGAGAAAGTACCCAGAACAAAGGAGACTACCAGTACAAGGGGCAAGCTGAATCCTGCAAAATATAGATACACCGCGAGTACTACAAGCCCAAGGGCTCTTAGCAAATCAGAGAGTATCATCAGCCATTTACGGTTCTGTCTATCAACCAAGGTACCGCCGATCACACTGAGTAGAACAGATGCTACCGTACTTGACAGAGCAACGTAGGCGACATCAAGCGCTGAACCAGTCGTAACGTAAACCAGCCACGTAAGGGCCACCTGTCCAAGGGAAAACCCTCCTGTAGAAGCGGCGCCCGCATAGAAGAGAAGTGTAAAGTTGCGGTTTCGGAGCACTCGAAGAGGGCTCTTGCCCCGTTTGGATTTTGGTTCTTTCAAGGCTCAGTCATCTCCTTTTGATTTGTCCTACACCTAAGCTTTAGCGTTGAAACCGAAAACTTTTCAGCCGTTCAAGCGCCTGTTTGTATTTATCGGTGAACGAATGTAAATCTTTTATGAGAAGAAACGCCTACTTTGTGGACCGTTTTATCCTGAATGTTTGTCAATGGCAGCCAACTGCAAGGTTCGTGGGCTCAAATCCCACCCCGTGCACCAACATAAGCAAAAATGCAAAAGGGCATATTTCTGCAGAAACAGACGCATCCTTATCTACCTCATTATCTTTGTAAACAAAAATTGATGGCGAAAGTTAACAGGTGAATTTGAGCACAAGTTTCTTTTCAATAGTTTTTTAAGGCAATATGCCAATAACTTTCCAATCACTGTAGGCATTTACCTATGGTCAGGAGTTAACCACTATCCACATCAGGGGATGCAAAATATGAATAAAAAATTGCTCTTAGCCATTTTTGTAACGTGTTCACAAATATCTTATTGTCAAACATCAACACCAATCTCTACAACACCGCCAACCCCAACCAAAGCATCAATATTTGGAGGTCCCAATGCCTTATTCCTCATCGTTGGAATTGTAGCGGTTGTAGCAGTTGCTGTTGGAGTCACGTCTGTATTTGTTTTGAAGAAGCGGGTGAATGAAAAGAGCCTCAGCAGAATTTCAACCCATGATTTCGAAGCGTGGGTAATCAAAAAATTCGACGGCAAGCCAAGTGACCCATCTTCGGGAGTAAATGGGTTTACCGAGGGAGGTCAACCTCTTTTGATTAAACAATCCGATCCTGTCAGCTTGGCCGAGGTTGAAGCTTTTGTCAAAGTGTTAGTAAAGGGAAGAGCACAAAAGGGCACAATTGTTGCATTCGATTATGATAACGAGGCCCCTGAGGGAAAAATAATGGCTATGGATAATGAAATTGAACTTGAGTTACTACGCGTAAATGAACTATTGAATAAGCACTATGCTGATCGGATTCAGAACCTTGCCCGTTTACAGGTTACGTTTGAAATTGCACCTGCATATATGCCAGAAGACCAAGTGACAAAAACAGCAACTTTTCCTGAAAGAACGCCAAATGAGCCCCAAAAAGAAGAACTGAAACCTCGGGTCTTCATATCTAACAGCAAAACCCAAGTCTCTGACCAAATAATGAAAATGTTAGATTTTCTTCATTACGACTATGTAATGGGAGATAAAGAAGAAACAACTGTGCCAATTCCTAACAACAAATTTGGAGTTATGGAGGAATGTGATTGTGCAATAATAAATATCGCTGCCGCTGAACAGGAAAGAAGGTACAGCGGACTCTACGTCATAAATTCAAATGTCACCTCCGAAATAGACGCGGCTTATCTGAAATATAGTAAACAAGTCGTTTTGTTGGTTGAGAGAAAAATAGATCTGCCTCTAAATCTTAAAGGTCTAAGAAGAATTGAATATGACACTGATGATCTGTCTTTCAACGCAGCTATGGATCTCAAGGATGCATTAGAAGACTTCAAAAAACTATAGTATGCTCATCCTTCAAATCAAACTGGCCAAAATCTTTCTGCTTCCAGGGTTCAAATCCCACCCCCTGCTCCAAAATCGGACTCCACCGAGTTAGTTTTATCTGAAGTAACCTCAAAAATAACGCTAGGATTGATTCAATCTACTATCGCGTTAAATTGCAAACCTTGTTTACAAGCAACAATCTTTTGCTAAATTGACAAATTTTTTAAGCAGCCCGTTCAACCGTATTTACTGGGTGAAAACTGTGACGTACAAAGCCTACATAGATAATGTCAAGGCTAAGACTGGCAAGGACCCAGAGTATTTCCAAACGTTGGCAAAGGAGAAGGGTCTAGCAAAATATGGTGAGCTACTTACCTGGCTCAAGGGGGACTTCGGGCTAGGACGCGGTCACGCGAACGCAATAATTTTGTACATTCAAAAGCCTGAACTTGCCAAAATGAAGATAGCCGAAGATTCAAAGAAAGAAAAACAAAAAAATAATTTAAAAAACAACTTTTGATCAGAGCTTTTCTAACAATTCTATATACGTTAGGTGCTAACAGTTTTTTTGGATTAACCAGAATGTTTACCGAACATTGAGTAGCTATAGGAGGTTTTATCAGTAAAAAAACCCAAGAAGTAAATGAGTGATTCGTTTGCAGTGTAAAACTGTGACCTTGAACAACGGGCAAACGGCTTCTTTGAGTTGGTTGGAAGCAACAGACCTGCTTGAGCTTGTTGAGGTTCTAAACAGCGTAATTAGAGAAAAAACCTATCTATTGATGGATCAAGAAATAACCGATCTTGACTCCGAACCAGAGTGGTTTGAGAAAAGCAGAGCCGCTGGAATGCGCGATCTCGTTGCCAAGGTAGACGGCAAAATAGTTGGGGCAGCAAGCATGTCGGTCTTCAAAGGTAAGCAAGCGCATGTCGCCGAATTCGCAATTTATATTGCAAAAGGCTTCCGTAACTGCGGGCTTGGGACAATACTGATAAATGAACTCATAGATGTTGCAAGAAAAAGCGGTGTTAAGATTATTCAAATATCTGCATTTTCAACTAACAAGCGGGCTGTTCATGTTTACAAAAAATGCGGTTTCAAAGAATGTGGCAAACTAACGCATGATATTAAGTTTATAGATGGAACTTACGCCGACAGGATTTTGATGGAGCTTCTTTTGCCTTAACTCAAATAAAGAGATCGTTCCTAACCTTTGATTTTGAATATAATGAGGAAGCGACAGTATTTCCACTGCAGTGGGTGCAAATCTCATCCCTTGCACTGCTATAAGTAAAACC
>JBEKVK010000164.1:0-3810 GCA_049514075.1 Bathyarchaeia archaeon
ATTGTGACGCAGGCAACAAGCGCAAACGTGATTTTGGAAGGCACAAACGGCAGAGCGCTAGTAGTAGTCAATCTTACAACGGAAAAAGTGACAAAAATAGTAACGACAACAGTCAACGACAACCCAACCTAAACCGACAATCAAAATGACAACAAATTTCCACCAATTTTTTTTAGTTAATATTTGCCCGTGATTATTTTTTCAGGAAGATTATCTGCGTTTTTGAACAAACACGCTTTGGGTCTTCATTAAATAACCTAAAACAGAATTATGTTGAAGCATTTTACTGTATCTAATATTTGGTTGTTTTTTCAAATAAAAACAGGAATTGGGTAAGATTTGGGTATTATTTTGAAATATCGTTAATAACTTATAGCTGGTATTGATGGGAAGGCAGTCAGAGGAGAGAATGGGATAAACACAAAAGCCATAAGCCCAATGTAACTGCCCAAAAATAAAAAACCCCTTCGTTTCCTCTCTGACTGCCTTAAAACATTAAATTGAAAGGTGAACAAAATGGGAATGTTAAATAGAGCCGTGAGAAATATTTCTCGACGGAAAACACGTGCGTTGCTAGTGATTATTGCTTTAGGTTTTGCTTTGTCAATTATGATTTCGATTCCTGCAGGTGTCTTGGCTAATGAGAAGACAGCAAACTCGGTTTCATCAAGCTTAAGTAATGTTATTCGCCAAACTGGTGCAACAATTAACCAAACTTTAACTCAAATAGACTGCAGTCTTGCACCGAGCAATTCAGGGTTTGGTTTTACTCCACCAAGCGGCGGCAGGGGCGGTTTTACTCCACCAAGCGGCGGCACCGGTTTTACGCCTGGTCAATTCGGCGGCGGCACTGTAGGTGGTCAGTTCGGTGGTGGTGCATTTGGTGGTGGCCAAGCAAGTCCTATGAACGAGACCCTGTACAATGATATCAACACTACCATCTCTGGAATTGCAGCTGTTGAGCCAATACTTCGAGCTTCTGAAGGAAATAACGTAACAAGAAATTTGGATTTTAATGGGTACACGCGAACCATCACGACTCTCGATATTACGTACGAGATTGAAGGGGTTCCGCTAACTGCCGATCTTATCGACAACTATCCGATTCTGCCAACGAATATAACTGCTGGAAGTAACTTGCAAGCAGGCGATAGCGGGGATGTCTTGCTTAGCGAGAACAACTCTGCGTACTTTGGAGTAGGAGTAGGCGACTCAGTTACCATTTTAGGTCAAAGCTTTACGGTGGTAGGTATCTACAGTCCATCATCAGTTTCGGAAACGCAAACGTTATACATGAGCCTATCCGACGCTCAAGCATTAACAAACAATACAGGATACATAACTAGTCTTACAGTTTTTGCCCAAAACAGCGGTGATGTCTCGTCGGTAGCTAGCGCCATAAGTGCAATGCATCCAGAGCTTACAGTTACAACAGCCCAAGATCGAGAAAGCACACTGTCAACTGAGGAATCGGGTTATAATACTGCACTAGCAACTGCGAATGCATCTGATAGTAAAACAAATTCAACTGCAATTGAAGAAATTGTTGTGGTGGTTTTAGCAACAAGCTTGATAGTGTTATTTGTCATGCTCTATACTGTCAAGGAAAGAACCAAAGAAATTGGCACGCTTAAAGCAATAGGCTTCAGCAACTCCACAGTAATGGGCCAATTTATGCTCGAGGGCATCCTCTTAAGTGTGATTGCGGGCGCAGTTGGTATTGCAATAGGCAGCATAGCAGCACCCACGATTTCATCACTTCTGCTTCCGACCGTTTCAGGCACTACGAGATTTGGTGGATTAGCAGTAGCGTCGTTGACTCCTGAGCTTGTACTGTTGGGTTTCGGCGTAGCTATTCTGCTTGGAACATTAGGCAGTTTATATCCTGCGTGGAGAGCCGCAAAAATAAGACCAGCAGAGGCGATGAGATATGAGTAAGACAATGCAACAGTCCGATAAAACAATACCACAATCAGGTAAACCAGTTCTGCAATTAGAAAACCTGAGCAAGACATATGCACTTGGCAAACGCAACGTTCCAGCCTTATTAAATTTGAATCTTACGGTAAACGCTGGCGAGTTTGTGGCAATAATGGGTCCATCAGGCTCTGGCAAAACTACACTGCTAAATGTTATTGGCTGCATTGATAAGCCAACCAAAGGTAAAGTTCTACTAGATGGCATTAATGCATCAGAGCTCCCGGAAAATCAGCTATACAAGATTAGAAGAGACAAGATGGGTTTTGTATTTCAAACCTTCAATTTGTTGCCATACCTAAATGCTAGAGAAAACGTTGAGTTACCCATGGAAGGACGAGGCAAATCAAAAAGCGAACAGACTCAAAAAGCGAAGGAACTTTTAGCAATGGTTGGTCTTTCAGGAAGGGAAGAACACAGGCCACAACGCCTCAGCGCTGGAGAGCAGCAACGTGTTGCCATTGCGCGAGCGTTAGCAAATAACCCCGCTATAATTCTTGCGGATGAACCTACAGGAAACTTGGACACGCAAAACAAGCAGGGAATCATAAAGCTTCTCGCAACCCTCAATGTGACCCAAGGCACAACCATAATCATGGTTACGCATGACGGTGAAGCGGCTCATCATACTGAGCGTATGTTGCTTCTGCGAGATGGAAAAATAGTCAAAGAAAAGCAAGGTTCGCATGCGATGAAAAAGAACCACACTTGCCCATCCTGCGGAGCGGCCATCAAGTTAAGTGACGATAAATGTCCTAGCTGTCAAAAGCCAATCTATTCAAATGATGAATTATTCTGATCGAAATGACGCAGACTAAGAAAAATCCTTTAATTTCATTCAGCTAAGGTGTTTTTTATGAAAAACCCCGCAATCCTACAGGTTCCCCAGATTCCTCCTCCAGTTATTCCGCCAGAGCAACCTCCTGAACAACTCCATGAGCGCCTGCGGGAACCGAAAAAAAACAGGCGTTTCTCAACATTAGTAATAGTTGGTCTTCTATTGGTTTGTTTGGTTGCAGGCGCCTTAGTCGGCTACGCAATAAGCTACTCTTCTTTCAACAGCAAACTTACAAGCATTGATAACCAGTTGGCCTCGCATACCCAAAACAACACCTACAATACCTATCCGAACGCCACCTACATCATAGGATACAACTCTTCGCTATCCGCTCTCTACACACAAGTTAAATCATCGGTAGTTGTTATTCAAGACCTGGTGCCCGAATACAGTTTCTTTGGTTCGCTGGCAGGTTACAGTGAACAGCAGGGTTCAGGATTCGTTACTTCAGTAAACAATCAATTGGTCATAGTCACTAACAACCACGTCGTCCTTGATGCTAACAACATAACCGTAACCTTCGCTAACGGATCGACTTACCCTGGAACAGTGATAGGTTCTGATTCTCTAGCAGACCTGGCGGTCCTTACCATCAACACGATGCCAAGCGGCTTGACCCCTCTAACCATTGTTAGCTCTGATAGTTTGCAAGTGGGTCAACCAGTTGTCGCGGTCGGTTCGCCCTATGGTTTGCAGGGCACTTTGACGACTGGAGTAATCAGCTCGTTGGGTAGAACCCTCTCAGAATCTGAATCTGACGGCACTGCGGGTCCTACAATCCCCGACACCATCCAAACAAGCACGCCGATTAACCCTGGAAATTCAGGGGGGCCACTTCTCGACTACGCGGGCGAAGTCGTCGGCATAACCACGGCGGCCGTCAGCGACTCAAATGGGTTAGGATTTGCAATTCCATCTGCCACGATCATGCGTGAACTCAGCACAATCGTGTCCACGGGCACATACAACGATCATCCTTCAATTGACGCCACAGG
>JBEKVK010000165.1:0-3803 GCA_049514075.1 Bathyarchaeia archaeon
CGCGGCGGCTTTGTCTTGGTTGTCTACAAAGTTGAGGTCCCATTTGAGCACGAAGTAGAAGAAACGCTCGTTCCATACTTCAGCTAGCATGGGCTTGCCGAAAGCCTTCACGATTTCGGTGATGAATTCTTTATGCTCATCGTAAAAGCCCCTTGTGAAACGCATTGCAATCTCATAATCGTCTTTCACAAGTCCGATGTCGTTGAGGACGTCGATGCAGAGGTTGAAGCGAACCATGAACTCTTTCTTTGCTTGATCTAAGTCAGCGCACAAGGCGTGGCAGTCAGGCATCGTGAACGCTCTGAGCCGTTTTAAGCCTACGACTTCGCCGCTTTTCTCGCGTCTAAAACTGTAACGTGTCAACTCATACAACTTGATGGGTAACTGTTTGTAACTTATTTGAGCGTCATGCGCCATGAGGAACTGCCCGAAGCAAGCGGCGAACCGCAAGAAGAGTTCTTTGTCTTCAGATTTAAGCGTGTATTGACGAGCTGGGAAACGGTTGAGGTAGCTGGCTAAGCTTGGATGGTTGAAATCGTACATGATGGGGGTTTCAACTTCCATGCCGCCGTAAGCAGCAACCCGCCCAGAAACGTATTGTTCAAGCAGAGATTTTATCATGCGTCCTTTAGGGTACCAACGGATGTTTCCCGGGTCACTTCCTGGTTCGTAATCAGCTATTTCAAGCCTCTTCATCAAGGTCACATGAGGAGGCATCACAGTCACCGCCCGAGCCTTCTTGATCTCGTACTGAGAAAACTTCTGCAGGTTAGTGTGTCCCTTAAACTTGAACTCTTCAATAGGGACAAGTGAACCGTCAGGCATCAGCACATGCCAGAATGACTTCATCTTCTCCTCAGCTTTTAGCGCAGTGGAAACTGGTTCTTCTTCTTTCTTGCAAACCGATTCAGCCCCGCCACTTGCGGCAACCACGGTGGGCCCGTAACTTCGTGCTTGTTCAGCAAGTGGGTGTCCCTTGATGGAGATAGTGAATTGCTTATTCCACCCGAATGGAGCCCGATAAGTCTCGATGCCCTTCTCTTTTGCGTAGGCTTCCATATCTTTTATGATTTTAAGAGCTTGGCTTGGGTTACTAAGGTTGCTGCTCAAATGAGCGAACGGGTAAATTAGGATTCGATTTGTTTTTTGTTTACCCAAAAACGCACGCACATCGTCAATGGCTTTCTGGGCGATTGCGCCGTTATCGCCTTCTTCTATCGCTGTGAAAAGAACAACAATCTCTTCCAAGCGATTTTCTTTTTGCTCCGCCTCTTCAGCGATAGCGATTTCTTTTTGGACAGGTTTGAAAACTATGAAGTCAGAATGCAACTGAAGTATTCGCATGTAAACCCACTCTCTTAGTGGCCCCAACGCCACCTATCAAGTGTCTTATCCTTTTTCGTCTTCTTCTTATATTCCTTATAGTGCTCTTTGCAGACAAAAGCGCGCTTTTCGTTGCTGCTAACCTTCAAGCCAGCAGCCTTGACTTTGTCAGTTGTGATGGAACGGGCAGCCTCTCTAGTGCAGCCTGAGACGCTACATTTTACACCTTTTTCTATGCGACCCACAGTCCAAGCCTCATGTACACTATTTTTATTCTTTAATGCACGCTATTGCTTAAGTTCCTTTTCGTACAAAACCTTGGCTCTCTGGTAGATTTCCTCTTTCTTGCCAAGGTAAGTAGGACCGATTCCTTCGACAACGAACGAAGCCGCGGCTGAACCAACACAAGCACACCATATTGACTCTTTCTGCCTAAGGTACTCAGTCAAGAAGCCGCCGATGAAAACGTCTCCTGCACCAGTTGGGTCAACAAGAACTTGCGAAGGACAAGCAGCGATGTTGAACTGCGCGCCTTCAACTGAGAGCACTGAGCCTTTTGCGCCCAATGTCACAATAACTGTTCCCACGCCAAAATCATGAACAGCTTTAATTGCTGCTTTAAGGCTGGCTTGACCAGTTAACGCTATGATTTCGGGTTGAGATGACTTGTAAATGTTAATCAAGCTGAGAATACGCTTGTCAACCGAAGCGTTTTCAGTCACTTTTCCGGTTTCGTCGAAATTTCGAAGCAAACCCTGAGGGTCCAGCGACAACACATTAGAACATTGCTTTAGACGCTCGATTACTTCGAAGGATACTTCGTTGGCGATAGGCGCAACATGGAATGACTTAGCCTTCAAATACTCTGGCAAATCAGCCAATTCTATTGGCGCGCCCTTGCCCTTCAAATTCAGCGTTCTCTCAGACAGGTCCGCACTGTAGCCAAGTTCAAAGCTAGTTGAAGGTTCATCTACCTTTTTAATTACGCCTGAAAGATCAACACCTTCCTGCCTCAGCCACCAAAGGTATGCTTCTGGAAAGTTTCCGCCGACTTTTGAAATCACTGAAGCTGTTGCATCCAAACGTCTGGCGGCGAGTGAAGTGTAGGTTGCGGCGCCGCCTAAAACGGTAAATGGCGTAGTTCTGCTGGGCAGCAAAATTCTATCAATGGATAAGTGACCGACAACTGCTACGTCGACGTTTTGAAGCACTGCCCAACCCCATTCAATTAATATGTGACTATCCAGAATATAAATAACTTTTACTCTTAAGATTGAAGCAACAGGATAGCCTTCGCCAAATCGCCTTGGCATTCCTCAAGGGCTTCTTTCGCCTTCTCTAAGCTTTTGCCCGTCTGATCCGCCACCAGCCTTACATCTTCCTCAGAAAACATTGGTTGAGCCGCTTTTGCAGATTGACGTTGAGATGGTGCTTGCTCTGAAACTTCGCCGCCGATTACCTGGTACATTTTTTGACCTTGAACTTCTAAAATAGCCACTTGGGGCTCATCGATAACGATGTCTTTCGTGTTTGTTCTGATTATGACTTGCTGAACATCGGGGACGCTATCCATGTTCATGCCCATTCGCTGCATCATGCGCCTTTGCTCTCGTGGATTCATGCGCTTGTTCATTGACTTTCACATCAAGAAGTATCTGCGGTGAAACTTGATATAAACTTTAACTTTCAAACAGGATTCTTTTTGGTGATTTTGTCTTCAAATCGATTATTTGAGCAAAATTGAAAAAACATTTCTGGATGCTTAGTTTCCAGTTTGAGGGAAAAAGGAATAAAAGGCGATTTTGATGGGTTGGCGTATGTTTGTACGGGCGCAATATGTTAGAACGGTAAGCGTTTTATTGAGCTACTCAAAATGAGAAGTCAACGTCACACGCGCTAACGTTTAAGTGAAAAGCAAACTTAGAAACTCTGCAAATCAGCTTTTTTCTATGAGAGAACCTGACTTTTTTTCTGTCCCGTGTCTCACCTTAATGGCTACGCCGCTTTTGAAGGCAGTCATCTCCGCGCTTGAAATTGTCGCTTTCCCAATAGCCAAAACTTTCCCTTCTTCGTCTATAACAATTGCTTCGTCGCCTGCTCGGATTTCAGAGTCGACTTTAACCACATGTACCGCAAAAACGTCTCCGCCAACGGCAATATATTTTGATACGTCATTTTTCACTGTTACAAAACAATGTGCAGAAGGAACGTTTTCAGCGATTAATTTTGCTGCTTTGACGCTTAACGAAAGCAATCCGTCAGTAGGACGAAGAGTAGCTAACCTTTCGCCGTCTAAGTTGATGAAGCGAATCCGTCCTGTTCTCGGAGAATGCTCTAGACGCACGTTTTCCGGAAACAGGTTTGAGCCTACATTTTTCCCAAATTGGTAGTCGGCGATGGCTCTTATTTTTGTAAGCTCGTTTTCCAAGTGTTCACCGTCAACATGTTTTTCGGTCTTTCGACAAGTATAAACATAACAA
>JBEKVK010000166.1:0-9338 GCA_049514075.1 Bathyarchaeia archaeon
TTCGGTTACCGTTTTCTCAACATCAAACGATTCTGCTTTGATAATCTCACATCCCCAAATCGGTGCCTATTCTTATGTGCCCAATTTGTCTTATTTTAATATTAAGCCTTGCGGAGAGATGGCTCGCCGATATAAAAGTTAATATTTCTTTGTTGCCTAAAATGCACTTATGTCTTTTCATGTTAGACGCAAGGACAGAGAAATAGTCGATCCAGAAGAGGTGCGACAGGTGCTCAAGACGACCCAGTATGTCACCGTTGCTTTCTGCATGAACAACGAACCCTACCTTGTGTCGCTGAGCCATGGCTACGACGAATTAAAAAACTGTATATATTTTCACTGTGCACCTGAAGGCAAAAAACTGGTTTATCTGAAGGCGAACAGCCGGGTTTGGGGTCAGGCTGTGCTGGATTTTGGTGTTACCGACGAATGCGATTACGTTTACAGTTCAGTCCACTTCTGCGGCAAAATGACCCTCCTCGACGACCTCAGCGAGAAGCAGCATGGACTCGAAGTTCTGGTACGGCAGCTTTCCCTTGATCCTGAGAAAAAATTGGCAAACATAAAACCTGAAAAGCTACAAAAGACAACAATCGGAAGAATAGACATCGAGAACATGACAGGCAAGAAGGGTTCGCCGAACAAAGAAAGACTGCTGGACCTGAAAAATTCTGTTTTCCGCAGAAAATGATTCACGCCAAATTAAGACCCGATCTGATTCAGTTCAACTTGGTAGATTTCTAGGTTTTGATTTGTGTAAACAGGTTTTAGCCAGCTAATTGCGTTGAACCTAGCCGTGCATCCTGGATAATGATATGTCTCGTCGTTGCCGACGTACACGTACGAAACCTTGTATTCTTTGACAACTGCTTCCAGTTGCGCAGCTGTACCCTGATAAGCGCTATCGATATCGGAATCACGTTTATCGATTTGGCTGAGGGGAATGCCCCATCCGTAAGGCCAGTTGACGTAGGACGAAATAGTGAGTCTTCCGCCAATCATGGCTGGTGGACACTGAATGGAATAGTAGGTCAAGAAAACGGAGTCCTGCGGCGTGTTACTGCGCACCCAGAGCCCGAGCTGATACTCGGGTGTTGTCGCCCCCAAATAGTTTGTCCCAAAATTGTAGATAACTACGCTTGCTGAAGCCAAAATTGAAAGCAAAACCAACGTCACAATCACAATTTTCCTGGTCTTAGACAACATCACCCCAGCTAACACGGCAATTGGGATCCATGCGAAAATAAAGAATTTGTACATGTCCCACGGGTTAGGCGTAATTACAAGAACAATAGGAATCAGCAGCAGAAAAAGCATCGTTGCTTTCAGAGTTTCGTTTCCAGATTTCACAAAAGAAACGATTGCCACCACGAAGGGCACACCGAGGTTGAGAATGTAATAGAGAGGCGGATCTTTCGCGAAGTTTAAAACGAAAGCTATACTCAACGAAATAGTGGCGGGCGGCCCATGGTTAAGAATAAAAGGCAAGGCTAAAGCAGTCGGCAACAAGAAGTAGAGGCAATTTGTCAGCTTGAACTTCTTCAAGTTAAACAGTGCAGCGACGATGAAGGCGATGTAGCAGCAGAGAAACCCGACGTTGTGGAATTCAAAAAGCAAACCCGTCATCACGCCAGCCAATAACAGCCGATTTTTGCTCTCCATGTTTCCAAACAACGCTAAAACGAAGGCGAACACGGGCAAGCCTATGAGGAGTGGTCTTTGCTGGAGTAAATTGTCAAAGATAGGCGGCAATCCGAAATTTTGGGCGTACTGGTATGCATAATTTTGGGTAGCGTTAAAGCTCCCTGTAAACAGCGCGTTGAAAAGGCCAAAGTAGCTTAGTCCCCAGCCGAACGTTGCGATGATAGTTGCGATAATTGCTGCTCGCCTGCCGTTGGGTCGAGTCAATGCGTAGATGGCGAGCCCGAAAATGAGTATGAAGACGGCGTTTAGGAAGGGAAGAAGTTGGGGAAGGTAGCCGAAGACGTTCTCGATGATGGCTGTGTGAAAATCAACGAAGTAGTAGTAGGTCATTGGTACCCCCGCGAAATTAGGCATTTGAGGTGGAAAATTCCCGTTGTTGATGCTTTCAATTATCTCGTAGTGAAGAGGGGTGTCTTGCCAGTTTGAACCTGTCAAAACTATCCCATACTGGTTGCCAGCCCAGACGCTTCTGGCTAAAACAACGAGAGCGATTGCGAAGATTACAGCGAACAGAAGAAGGCTTGTTTTCTTGATCTGTTTGACTCGGAGGAATTTGGGCGGCTGAATCGCTTCACCTTTTCGATAAACTACCAGCGTATAGAATGCTGTTAGGGCGAGGAAGCCGAAGAGAATGGTTTGCCGCGAATACCCAACAGCTAAGGACAAGTAGTAAATTAACTCAACAGATACTAAGACGCTGAAAAGAGGAACGAAAGCCCAGATTTCATTCGATTTAAGCTTGAAGAATCGATGTGCAATCAAGCCGGGAACCAAAAAAGTGAAGACAAAAGCGGCGAAAAGAGCAACGTAGATGGAAGGAAACGACGCCAAAGCGAGGATAAGCAGGAGTATGCAGAGCCAGTACTTTTGTAGAACCGATGAAGCATCAGTGTTACTTAATACCTCTCTTCACACCCTGTTACAATCAATCAAGCAACCAGAAACGTATTAAAATTACGCTTAAAACACTCTTTCAAGGTAGCAAGTAAGAAAGAAATTGTTTTCATATAACCCACTGGCATTGTCTGCGGGAAAAGTTAATTAGCTAAAGATATTAGTATTGTTGCGGCGCTTAGGCCAACGAGTAGATAGCCCAGGTAGTATAGTTCGGTCCAGTATATGCGGCTGTCGCCCGCAGGACATCACGACAAAATCGTGGCCTGATCCGGGTCCAAATCCCGGCCTGGGCGCCAAAACCCTTGAAGATATTTCAGCAATTAAGGGAGTTCAGACTTGGCTTGGGATGAGTCCGGTAGAGACTCAGCCTTATTCACGATTGAGGCCTTAATAAAAGGCAAATAGATCAAGAAGCAAAAATGTCGAGCTAAATTTTAAACCTTTTCTTCGCTAATAAATTAGAAAACCGAGCTTAACTTAAAGTTTTTTTCCCGTTTAAGTCTTTGGAGGGCTGGGCAAACTCACAACAAAAGTTGTTCCTTAGCCTAAAACCGCTTCATTTGTGGAGAACTGGTGTTTATTTGTGAGGTTTGTAAATTATGAAACTGTCTGCTTCTTGGATTTTTATGGTGAGATGATTTTTCATGAGAATATCTTGCATGCATGTTCTTGTTTCTTCGTCAAGAGTAGCCTTAATCTCTATTTGATAGCCGCCACTCATCTTACTGGAGGCGTTAGGTGGTAATAATTCCAAATAGTGACCGTCGAGATTGGTGCACTTTTCAAAAAGTTCCTTTAAGACCAATATTGCTTCTTCACGCTTCAAATGTATCCCACGTAAATTTAGCGCTAATTTGTTATAAAAGCTTTAAGCTTCTAGCGCACTATTCAGAGTCACAACAAAAAAGAAAATCTAAAGACATCTTACTTAGTTAGAGGCAAACTTACTGTGAAAGTGGTTCCTTTGCCAACTTCGCTTTCAAATGTGACAGTTCCGCCAAGTGACTCAGTCATTCGCTTAACAACTGGTAGACCGAAGCCTTGACCCTTCGATTTTGTCGTGAACATTGGTGTAAACATTTTACCTTGTATTTCTTTTGGAATGCCTACGCCAGTATCCTTAACCGTCATAACTAGGTCCTTTGACTCTTTGAAGGCATGCACAGTTAGTGTGCCACCGTTTGGCATGGCTTGCACCGCATTATTAATCAGGTTGTACATGATGCGGTTTATGTAATAGGTATCGGTACTGATTTTTTCAGCGCTATTCTCTACTTTAATTCTCAGTTCAATGTTATCTGGCATGTTGTTCTTTTCGAATAATTTTGTGATTATCAGTTTCAGGTCAGCTTCCTCTGGCTTGGGGTTAAGTGGTCTGGCATAATCTTGAAGGTCTTGCACAATTTTGTTAATGTAATCCGTGTTCTTTTCAATCTCTTGCAGACTTTCTAACGCATTTTTCTTTCCCTCACTGTCCGGAAAGGAATCTAACTCAGTCTTAGCCAAGAAAACGTCGCTAATTATCGCCTGCAACGGGTTACGAATATCATGACCAACCATCCCCGCAGTAGCACCTATACTGGCCAGCCTTTCTGAGTCTTTCAACTGTTTGTTAGCGGTCTTTAGGTTAGAGGTCATTTGGTTGAAAGCTTGGGATAATTCCCCAATTTCATCATTGCTCTTTGAGCTAATAGTGTAATCCAGATTGCCTGAACCAACAATTTTTGTTCCGTCATGAAGTTTTGCAATTGATCTGAATGTTTGTCGGTAAAAGATGAAATAGACCGCGATAAAATACAATGCGAATGCGGCTAACAAAGCAAAAATAAGAAGTGTATTTGTTTGCTTAACTTGATTAGCTTGACTATCGAAAGAAGCTGATAAAACGGAAGCATCAAAAGCAAGGGCTTGATTTTGCACATCCAAATTATTAGTATCCAACTTTAAGATTGGATGAACTGCACCATTCTGACTCGCAGGAATACTCTCCACGTACGCTACCGAATAATTGAATATTGTGCCCAAATTTTGCAAATCAGTGTTAACTGTGTTTATTTGTGTCTTTTGCTCCAGATTGTTAGAGTTTAGATTTGAAACTTCGTTTGAAACCAATGAAAATTGGGTTTGCCACTCTAACAATTGGGCATTTTGTTTGTTAAGAAAATAATCGTTTGAAATATACGCAAGGGTACTTGCTCCAGTTTGAATATTTGCTGCAGTTTTTGCCTGATTATTAATCAGATTTACCTGTCGATTTGTGATAACTACTGAGACAGAAATAACTGCTAAGATGATGGCGAAGACAGCGATGCTGAGTATATATTGAGTTCGTATTCGCATTTTGTGTGCCTCATCCAATGACATTTACATAGTTCGGGTTTACTGTTTCGAGTCCGTTTACGTATATGTAATTTATGAAATTGGGCACTTGTGTTGCGGTGGTTAGGTTGTTGCTTATTAGCCATTGTGCTTCGTTTTGCATGAGTAAGATGAGAGGTTGTGTGAGAGTGACTGAAAACTGAAACCCGCCCCAAATAGATGCGAGGGACGAGCTAGTAACGTTAAGTTGTTTTTCAATTAAAGCCATCGCTTGGTCTGGATGGTTTATGTTAAAGTTTTGAGCTTCTACCAGCGCCTTCAAGAATCGCACAACTAAATCTGGATTCGCAGCCGCCCAACTTGTCGTGCAAATCGCCTCAAGATAACTAAATTGGGTGCTTTGAGCTGACCACGTTACCGTGTCATTAGGGAGAAGACTTTCAGCTTGAGTTGAGTAGGGCGGAGTCGCCACTAACGCATCTACTGTACCGTTTGCAAGAGCCATTGGTCCTTGCTGGTTAGGAATATTGAGAATTGTTACTTGGTTTTGGCTTATCCCGTTTAGTTCAAAGGAATTGACTAAGGTAGAATTGAGTGGACGATCCCAGTAGGACTCCAATCTTTTTGCCTGCTAAGTTGGAGATATTATTGATTCCGAGGTCTGTTCTCGCAACCACTTCTACGTTGTTGTATTTACAAATACTTCCAATAGCGTAAAGACTTGCATTAGCTACTGCTTCTTCAGCAATAACGAAATCTGATGAGGAGGCTATGTTTACCTGACCGTTTAGCATACCCTGCGCTGCTGCTAAGCCGTTTGGGTAGCTTTCGATGCTTACGTTAAGGCCGTTTGCGGCGAAATATTGCTGGTCCATGGCTATATAAATTAATGTATCGTACGCTGAAGGTGAAGTTCCAAACGTGATTGATTCAACCTTGCCGCTGAAGGGTTTTGGTGAATATATATAAACGAATGAACTTAAAACAATGGCCACAACCAAGAGGATAACAGCTAATACTATCAAATTTCGTCTTTTTTTCAGGGCCATAAAACGTCCTCAACGAGAAATTTATTAGGTCTACTTAACAGCGAAAGTATATATGGCTATTCAAAATAAGTACAAAAAAGGGTCCTTTTAGATTTGAATCAAGCAAAAATCTCTTATTCAACCGATAAATCTGTTTTTTTCGTTTTCTCACCAAGATTCAAATACTGCAAACTTTGGCAATCGCCCAATGCCAACCTATTGGCGCAGCAAATGAGGGGTTCAAAATTTTTTTCAAACGGCTCTCATGTCAAATTGCCTTGAAGCAACTTCTCCTAAACTGGAAAATCACTAGCCAAGTTGAAGGGACTCAGCTCCATTTGGGGTAAGCCCGGTCCGACTCATCCTTGAAGTTAAGAAGGTCCTTGCTTTTATTATGCGAGACTTTTCCGAGTTGTAACCCGAGTATGGAGCTAGGCCTGGGCGCCAAAACCCTATTTTCAAGACATTTTCCGAAAACAAGTCCTTAACATTTTTAAGAAAACAAAAAAAAGAAAGATGTTGATTTTGTTGTCGTTTGTTCGCTTTATGGTTTCTTCAACGCGAGTACTGCGCCGATTATGATTATGACTATAATGACCGCTATGATGCCGTACTCTAAGGCTGCAGTGGATGCTAGTCCTGTGAGGGGTGTAGCTGTCGGTGCGGGTGTTGCTGGAGCACTCATTACGTTAAAGCTTGTTTCTTCGCTTGATGGCCAATACGCATTTGTGCCGCCGAAGTGGGCATAGACAGTGTAGTTGCCTGTGATGCTGGGTGTCCATGTTAGTGTATAATGGCCGCTCTCGTCGGTTGTGGTAGTGCCTACGATGTAAGTGTTGTGATTAGAGTCAGTAACGCCTATCGTGACTGGAACGCCAATGAAGTTGGCTGGTCCTGGCTGCTGCTGGTAAACGTAGCCCATCCACTGAGTCATGATCGAGTCTGCTGCGCATGGGACTCCGTTTGGAAAGTCGCCTGCCTGCTCAGTTTGTTTTGTGCCTGCGGAAACATCCATCACCGTGCCCGATATGACTACGTTGCTTCCAAGGGTTGTGACTTGTGGTCCAGTTTCCACTGTTGTTCGGCTTGGTCCTCTGCCCACACTGTAAATTTGGTTGTCGTAGCCGTTGAACGTTATTGAAAAGCCGTCTGCGATGGCGTAGCTGCTAGTTAGGAATTCGCCTGTGTAATCCGAAAGAGCCCAGATTTGTAGTCCGGTTGTTGCATTGATGCCGCGTGCTACTGCACCTTTGAAAATCGGTGTTTCTTCAGTGTGCTCGGTGGTAACCGTGTATATTACTCCTGAACCGATAGCATTTACGAAGGTTGGATAATTACCAAAGGGAGTTTCAAGACCAGCATTTGTACTATTGTCTGATCCTACTGGACCATTGCCGAATGTCCACAATAGATTTCCAGTCAGATCGTTGTAGCAGTAGAGTATTCCTGCGTAGGCGCTGCTGTAGATGTTGCCGTAAGCAATTGCATCGCTTATGCTCCCTGACCCGTCTGAGCCATAGTAGTCAAGTGACGCTTGTTCTGCGCTTGGCCCCCAAATTTCCTTGCCTGTAGTCAAACTGTACCCGACAAACTGGTTAGTTTCCCTGTAGTTTTCGAGAAAGACATTGTTAACCGGGTCGATTCCGGCCCATAGGACAGTGATGTTGCCTGCTGGTGGTTGAAGCGTGTTTGACCATAAATCCGTACCCAGTGTACCGGTAGTTGTGTTGAGGCTGATGCCATAATAGGTATAGGGAGTGTCGCTTGATGCGCCAAAGAAGAGGTTTTCACCAGTTGAGGGATAATTGCCAGCGCGTGCAAGCAATATATCACCTTGGACAGCTGCAGAAACAGTTATGGATCCTATGGGTGCGCCGTTGAGCGTTGCAGTGTTGAGCCATGGCAACGAAACGTTGAAGTCGTATAAGCTTGGTTCATAAGTGGTTCCCACGTATCCTCCTGCCCAAGCACCGTTGGTTATCGGCGGGGGCAAAGTTGGTGTTGTTGATGGACCAGAGTATAAGTTATCCCAAAGCCTAGATGAATTCCATTCATACATGTACCAATTTGGTGCTGCTGCGGTTCCGTAGTTGTGGAGGGATACTGCTAGATATTCGCCGTTCGGACCTAACATTGTTGTGCCCGAGGGAGGGTTTGTCATGTTAAAGAGTGCGGATCCTGTGAAAGCATCAAAAAATTCCCATCCAACCCCTCCAACACTGCCGACTAGCATTGGTGGCCAAACTCCGTGTTGGTTGGGATCTTCGGCATCGTATACATAGGCGAATGATATTGCAGGCATAGTAGAGCTGCTCCAGATTTGTTGTCCAGTTTGCAGGTTAAAGCAGACGGTTGGTCCGCCTGAGGGTTGGGTTTGACTGATTGGTTCTTTGAAGATGAGCATTCCGTCCACGATTATCGGGTTTGTGAATTTTTGATCGTATGCAGATCCTTCAGCGTAGGTGTTTGCAGTTATTGTAGTGGCAGTTTGTCCGACGACTCCGCCGGTGGTTAGAGGCATAGTCCACATAACATGAGAAGTCAGAGGCCCTACGTTCGTCGTTGAGCCGAACTCTTCCCCGTTGCCTCCCAAATTGGGTCCGGCGCCGAGCGCTATGTAGCCAGGTGAACCGAAACCTAGCCAGTTTGATCCGAGCGTGTACCACGCGGTATTTTCACCGTATATGGGTCGCGTCCAGTACGCAGTCGGAAGCGGAGTTTGCGGAATTCCAGATATTGGCGTGTTCTGTACAGTGAGGGTTGTTGATACAGACGTTGCTAGATAAGTATCGTTAACGAGAGCTGAGGTGGGATCATTACTGGCAGTTATTGGTGTCGCTGGAAAGTTGAATGTGATAGTGTACGTTCCGGTTGTGGTAGGAGTGAAGTAATAGTCATAGTCTGATGTTGTGCTTACGACAACGCCTAAGGTAGTGGTTGTATTCGTCCCATCTGGCGCAGTAATAACGAGTGTCCAGCTAGGAGTTTCAGGAGGATTGCTGAATCGGTAGCTATTGGGTATTTCGGCGTTATTCCCAAAAATCACGTTGACCCACATGATAATTTCGCTTTGTTGACCAACGCCTGTCGGGTTAGGTGCCGCACTGATGTATGCATACACTGGAATATTAGTCGCCGCATGTGCGCTTGGCAAAAAAAGCATTGAAGCTGTCATTGAAAACGATAAGATTATCGTGATGGCAATAGCTAAAGTCCTGTTTTTACTAATTTGCAATTTCTTGTTCATTTTTCTTTTTTCTCCATTTAATTTTATAAAAAACCTAGCAGAATACCTGCCGCGGTAGCGGCAGGATGAATGCGTCCAGTCTACATAGTTCTATTAAGCCATCCGATCGAAAGGTCTGTCACCATTAGATAAGGAGGTGATCG
>JBEKVK010000167.1:0-3785 GCA_049514075.1 Bathyarchaeia archaeon
ATTGTGACGCAGGCAACAAGCGCAAACGTGATTTTGGAAGGCACAAACGGCAGAGCGCTAGTAGTAGTCAATCTTACAACGGAAAAAGTGACAAAAATAGTAACGACAACAGTCAACGACAATCCAACCTAAACCGACAATCAAAATGACAACAAATTTCCACCAATTTTTTTTAGTTAATATTTGCCCGTGATTATTTTTTCAGGAAGATTATCTGCGTCTTTGAGCAAACACGCTTTGGGTCTTCATTAAATAACCTAAAACAGAATTATGTTGAAGCATTTTACTGCATCTAATATTTGGTTGTTTTTTCAAACAAGAAAAGGAATTGGGTGAGATTTGGGTATTATTTTGAAATATCGTTAATAACTTATAACTGGTATTGACGAGAAGGCAGTCAGAGGAGAGAATGGAACCAACATAAAGGCCATAAGCCCAATGTAACTGCCCAAAAAATAAAAACCCCTTCGTTCCCTCACTGACTGCCATAAAATGATAATTGAAAGGAATATTAAATGGGAATATTAAACAGAGCTATTAGAAACATTTCTCGACGGAAGACTCGTGCGTTATTAGTTATTATTGCGTTAGGGTTTTCTTTAGCCATTTTAGTTTCGATTCCAGCCGGAGTTTTAGCCAACCAGCAGGCTGCAACAAGAGTAACAAATAATTTAGGTAACACTATCACGCAAACAGAACAAGCGCTCAACCAAACACTGAACCAAATAACCTGCAACATCGCTTCAGGCTTCGGTGGCTTCGGTTTCACTGGAGGAAGTGGAACAACCACCCGCACCGGCGGACCTGGCGGTTCAGGTAGCGGTGGCTACGGCGGATTTGGTGGTTACGGCGGTTTCGGCGGCGGATCTGTAGCGGGTCAGTTTGGCGCGGGTGCGTTTGGCGGAGGTCAATCGAACCCCATGAATGAAACCTTGTACAGTGATATTAATACTTCAATTTCTGGAGTGGGAGCTGTAGAACCGATATTGCAAGTTTCTGAAGGAAAAAACCAGACCGTTTCATTTTATGGGCGTTCTTTCACTCGCATGGTTCCACAGTACATCATTGAAGGTGTACCGTTAACTTCAGACCTCGTCAACAACTATCCAATATTGCCCACAGACATTGTGTCCGGGAATAATCTGCAAGCAGGCGAGAGCGGGGATGTTCTGCTAAGCGAAAATAACTCAGCATACTTCGGAGTAAGTGTAGGCGGAACAGTAAACATTCTGGGAACAAACTTCAATGTAGTGGGTATTTACAGTCCCACAGGCGTTGAAGACACAGAAATGTTATACATGAATCTCTCCGACGCCCAAGCATTAACTAACAATGCAGGTTACATAACTAGCCTTAAAGTCTTCACGGTGACAACGGGTGATGTATCCTCTGTGTCAAGCGCAATAAGCGCGCTGCATCCAGAACTCACCGTTTCAACAAACCAAAACGAGCTGAGTCAACTCGAAGCCAATCAACCCAGCAGTGCAACGGCGTTAACGGCTGCTCAAAATTCGCTTGCGTCCTCGAACTCAACTGCTATAGAAGAAATCATCGTTGTGGTTGTGGCAACTAGCCTGATCGTACTGTTTGTAATGCTATACACTGTTAGAGAAAGAACCAAAGAAATTGGAACACTCAAAGCTATCGGCTTCAGCAATGCATCGGTCATGGGCCAATTCATGCTTGAAGGCGTACTGTTAAGTGCGATTGCCGGAGTAGTAGGCATAGTAATCGGCGTCTTCGCTGCCCCCAAGCTCACGTCTCTTCTCCAAATAACCCCAACGATCAGCAGAGCAGCAGGGTTCGGACCTGGCGCTGCAGCAATTTCTGTTGCTGTTAGTCCAGAGTTAATATTGATAGGTTTAGGTGTTGCGATATTGCTCGGGACACTTGGCAGTCTATATCCGGCTTGGCGAGCTGCAAAAATAAAGCCTGCGGAGGCAATGAAGTATGAGTAAACCAGTGCTGCAACTTGAAAAACTCAGCAAAACGTACACTCTTGGCAAACGTACTGTTCCCGCTTTGTCAAACCTGAATCTGACAGTGACTGCAGGCGAGTTCGTTGCAATCATGGGTCCATCAGGCTCAGGCAAAACGACCTTGCTTAACGTGATTGGCTGCATCGATAAACCAACAGGCGGTCAAATTCTAATTGACGGCGTCGACGTTACGGATATGCCTGAAAATGAGCTCTACAAAATTAGACGAGACAAGATGGGGTTTGTGTTCCAGACTTTCAACCTGCTTCCATACCTGAACGCTAGGGAAAACGTAGAGTTACCCATGGAAGGAAGAATCCAATCAAAAAGTGAACGCAGGAAAAAGGCAAGTGAACTTCTGGCAATGGTCGGTCTTTCAGGGAGAGAAGAGCATCGACCGCAAAAGCTCAGTGCAGGAGAACAACAACGAGTAGCCATAGCCCGTGCCCTAGCGAATAGCCCCGCAATAATTTTAGCCGATGAACCCACAGGAAACTTGGACACACAAAACAAGCAGGGAATCATAAAGCTTCTCGCAAACCTCAATGTGACTCAAGGCACCACCATCATTATGGTTACACATGACGGTGAAGCAGCGCATCATACTGAGCGTATGTTGCTTCTGCGAGATGGAAAAATAGTCAAGGAAAAACAAGGTTCACACGCGATGAAAAAGAACCATACTTGCCCATCCTGTGGAGCAGCCATAAAATTAAGTGATGATATATGTCCCAGCTGTCATAAGCCAATCTACTCAAATGATGAGGCATTCTGAGCGAAATCACGCAGTCTAAGCAAAACCCTTTAATTTCATTCAGTTAAGGTGTTTTTTATGGAAAACCCCACGATCCCACAAGCTCCTCAGGCTCCTCCTATTATGCCGCCAGAGCAACCTCCTGAACAACCCCATGAACGCCCGCCGGAACCGAAAAAAACCAGGCGTTTCTCAGCATTAGTGATAGTTGGTCTCTTACTGGTATGTTTGGTTGCAGGCGGCTTAGTTGGCTACACAATAAGCTACTCCTCTTTCAATAGCAAACTTACAAGCATTGAGAACCAGTTGGTCTCGCATACCCAAAACAACACCTACAATACCTTTCCGAACGCCACGTACATCACAGGCTATAACTCTTCCTTATCCACTCTCTACGCACAAGTTAAATCGTCGGTAGTTGTGATTCAGGACCTGGTGCCCGAATACAGTTTCTTTGGTGCGCTAGCAGGTTACAGTGAACAACAGGGTTCAGGATTCGTCACTTCAGTAAACAATCAATTAGTCATAGTCACTAACAACCATGTCGTCCTTGATGCCAACAACATAACCGTAACCTTCGCTAACGGATCGACTTACCCTGGAACAGTGATAGGTTCTGATCCACTAGCAGACCTCGCAGTCCTTACCATTAACACGATGCCAAGCGGCTTGACGCCTCTAACCATTGTCAGCTCTGATAGTTTGCAAGTGGGTCAACCGGTTGTCGCGGTCGGTTCGCCCTATGGTTTACAGGGTACTTTGACGACTGGAGTAATCAGCTCGTTAGGAAGAACCCTCTCGGAATCTGAATCTGACGGCACTGCGGGTCCTACAATCCCCGGCACCATCCAAACAAGCACGCCGATTAACCCAGGAAATTCAGGGGGGCCACTCCTTGACTACGCGGGCGAAGTCGTCGGCATAACCACTGCGGCCGTCAGCGACTCAAATGGGTTAGGATTTGCAATTCCATCTGCCACGATCATGCGTGAACTCAGCACAATCGTGTCCACGGGCACATACAACGATCATCCTTCAATTGACGCCACAGG
>JBEKVK010000168.1:0-3756 GCA_049514075.1 Bathyarchaeia archaeon
GGCGACAAAGCCTGGGATTTAGCTGTGTTCCTCTATTATTCGGGACATTACATGCAGCCGCTAAACGCTGGCGGAGTCAAAGCTGAAGCTTTCACTAAGGCATTCATAAAGGGATACCTGAGTGCTGGCGGCGACATCAACGACGTCCAGATGGCTGGTACGTCAAAGTATACAAGAGTTTTCGGAATTTTTACCATGTGGTCAATCATCTCAGTTATCGCAAACGTATGCAGAAGAGCTGAATCGCCTCTTGTGAACTGAAAGCGAAAGAGTTGAGCGGTTAAAAAACCCTACTTGTGAAGCAACTGTTGAGACGACATTACCCAACAGCAGGTGGAATTATTTTTTCTAGAATGATTGGGAAGTTGCAAAAGATCTGTCTGTTGCCCACGATGGTTGCAATGTGCTTCATGGTATTTGGTTGAAGCGAAAATGGACAGAGTTGATTCACATCTAAGTGGCTATTCTTTTGGCTGTCTCAATACTTCTGTTTCGGATAAGGGTGGTGCAGGGAGGTTGTTCGAGTCTCGAAAAATATTTCTATTGATGGCATCACTCGGTTTGATTGACGTCATGAACCGAGAAATCATTTTCGGCTTGTTCGATGCTTCGAAGTAGCCATTCAAGTGATTGAAAAGAGTTACGGGAGTTTCAGTTAGACTTATCGTGAAGTTTATTTAGCGCTGAATGCATTGGATAATTGGTTTTTATGAACGACTTCTTGTACTATAAGGGACTCTACAAGGTTAAGGCTATCACTAAAAGTGAAGGCTACTGGATTGTTGAGGCATTAGAGGATTTTGATGATTTTGTTGATGATGAACGGGTCACCGTTAAAGTGGGCGAAAGACGCATAGTGACGCCGACAGAACTGCATGATAAAAAGGTCCTTCCTCCACCGATACCCGAACACGTTTACGAGAGGCGGCTCGAAAAGAAGGTTAAACGTATGGTTGAAGAATACGAGAGTAAAAACAAGGAAGCAACAACGTAGACTTTAGCTTTGGCTTATTGCTTGTTATTGAACGCTGTTTGCGTCCAAAGGTAAATCTATCGTGAATTTTGTTCCGTTGCCTTCTTCGCTTACAAACCTTACTGTGCCGCCTAAACCTTCGACAAGACGCTTGACAACTGCCAAACCTAAGCCTTGACCTTTCGATTTAGTCGTAAACAGAGGCTTAAACAAGTTAGGCTTAACATGTTCTGGAATTCCTACGCCAGTGTCTTCTACGTTTATGTGTATTCTCTCATTTTTTACGTTTGCGTTAATCGTTAGTTTTCCGCCGTTTGGCATTGCTTGAATCGCATTTATGATAAGGTTGGTTAGAGATCGTCGAATATACGTGAAATCTGTCTTAATGGTCAAGTCTGCATCAATATTTAATTGGGTTTGTACGTTTTTCGGGACGATGGTTTTTGCAAGTATGCCGTTGATTAAATCGCAAAGTTTGGTTTCTACGATGTTTGGTTTTATCGCTCTTGTGTAATCCTGCAGGTCACTAATTATTTTGTCGATGTAGACAATGTTTTGTTCTATCGATTCAATGCTCTCTTCCATAGCCTTCCTGCTTTTGCTCTCAGGTATGCATTTTAACTCATCGTTCAGCAAGTACAAGTCGCTGGTTATGGCTTGCAGGGGATTGCGAATATCATGTCCAACCATTCCCGCTGTCTCGCCTATGTTGGCTAGCCGCTGGTATTTTCTTAACTCGTGGATGTCAACGAAGGAAATAATGGCTCCTGCGATTCTGTCTTCTTGTGTGATGTATGGGCGTATACGTATATCATAGTAGTGCCCCCTTTCATCTTGCACTTCTTTGGTGATGGGGCGAAGCTTAGATATCACTTCAGCAATGTTTTTTTCTAGGTTTTCAACTTTTATGCCTAATTTGATGCTTGTCAGGGTCATGCCAATTTCGAATGGCGAAAGATTCAGAACAGCTTGTGCTGAAGGAGAAAATAGTCTAATCCTTAAACTTCGATCAACCATTACAATTGCGGGGTCAACGTTTCTGTTCAAATTAGTTAAGTCATCGTTTACCTGTGCAAGTGTTTGGTTTCGATTTTTCAACTCATCATTTAGCGTCTTTAGTTCTTCGTTGCTTGACTGAAGTTCTTCTTTCGCAGTTTCCAATTCTTCATTTGTGCTCTGTAATTCCTCATTACTCGATTGTGCCTCCTCCATTGTAGTTCTCAACTCTTCGTTTGTTGCTTCCTGAGTTTCAATTACTCTCTGCAAAGACTGCTTTGTTGAGTCCAACTCTTCCCTTAGCTCTCGATTTTGGTGATCTCTGGCGTTTTGTTGCCCTTCTGAACTAAAGCTTAACTCCATATTTTGACGTAGGAGAGTTGCCGCCGAAGTTACATCTTCAAATAGAAGCAGAAAAAAAGGTTCCTCGTACTGCGGCACATGCATCGGGATTACATGAATGTTAATTGTTTTCCGTTCTCCCGCATACTCAAAATATACTGCATTTTCCTTGATGGGTTTTTTTTCTTTTCTTGCACGGTAAATTATCGACGTTATCTCGGGTCTTAACTCTTTATGAATAATCCTGGCTAAATTTAGACTTGCCAATCCTGATTCAGGCGAAACGTAATTTACAACGTTCCCTCGGAAAATCAGAACATCTAAATCATTATTGACTAGTAACGCACCAGGAACATACTCGGTGATCAACAATCGGTCCATTTCGTCGCGTAATACCGAAAGTACATCTTTCTTCTCAACATTTTTTTCGCCTTTGGACTTTAGATTGGCATACGGGGCTTGCAAACCGAAAGTAATGCTAGGTTGCGCTCTTTTCTTGACGTAGATTACACTTTGTTTGCCTACAGGCTCAAAGAAACTGGTGAATTGACCAATGCTTTCAGATGCTCCCAGAACAAGAAAACCATCAAGTTTCAGCGAATAATGCAGAGTGTGCACTATTCTTTCATGGAGGTACTGATCAAAATATATTAGCATGTTACGGCAGCTGACGAGGTCCAAGTTGGAGAATGGCGGGTCAGCAGTTATGTCCTGTTTTGCAAAAACGCACATGTCTCGGATGGCTTTGACAATTTGAAAGTTACCGTTATTGGAGGTAAAGAATTCTTCTAGTCGATCTTTGTTGACAACGGCTTCTACGGTTTTCAGATAGATGCCTTGTCGTGCCTTCTCAACGTTTTTTTCGTTGACGTCGGTGCCAAAAATTTGGACTTGAAGGTTTACTGAGTTTTCGCCGAGATATTCTTGAATTGCGATAGCAAATGAGTAGGCTTCCTCTCCTGTTGAGCAGCCCGGAATCCAAATCCTAATTGGGTCTTTAGACGACCGGTTTTTCACAAGCGCTGGGAACACGATTTTTTTGAGGGCGTCAAAGGTTTCTGGTTCTCTGAAAAAGCTAGTTACGCCAATTAACATGTCGTTGTATAAAGCTTCCAACTCGTTGGGGTGTTTCCTCAAGTAGTCTACGTACTGAGCAATTCCATCAATGTTGTTTATTACCATTCTTCGGGAAACGCGGCGATTCACAACAGTATCCTTGTAATGAGAGAAATCAACATTTGACGCGTTTTTTAACATAGAAAATATCGCAGTCAAACCTGTTTCTTTTTTCACTAAGGACCTTTTTGTCCCCTTTTCTACTTTTGATTCAATTTCGATGTGTACCATCTGAGGGTTCTTGGCGATGATTGGCAGTTTTTCTGCGATTTTTTCAGGAGGCAAAACGAAATCTGCTGCATCTGCGGAGATAACGCTCTGCGGCATGG
>JBEKVK010000169.1:0-3728 GCA_049514075.1 Bathyarchaeia archaeon
CCTCAATTTTGCCCAGATTGTGGAACAGCCCTGATTCAAAACGCCCAAAACACAAAACCTGCACAACCCGCTTACGGTTCTCCTAAATCACGTTTTTGTCCCTTCTGCGGAGCACAAGCACCTGAGGGATACAGTTTCTGTGGTGATTGCGGTCGCCAGCTTCCAACTAAAGGGACTACTGTTGAACCAGTGCCTTCAACCTTTCAGTCCTCCAAGCCTCTTAACCTCGGCAATATGCCTCCCGCCTCGCCAGAGAGAAATCCACACGAAGTCAACATTACCTTGAGCCAGAAAAAGGCCATTCAGAGAGTCTACAGCGCTCCTGCGGGGATCACTCGAATATTCGGTGGCATTTTAGGCTTATCAGCCGTAATGGTCGGTCTTTTTGAAGCCAAGAGCACCTCACTAGACCCCACGACATTTGCGATTTACGTATTGATGCTCAGCATCTTCGCCATCGCGTTTAGCGGAGTATCACGATCCTTGAGGCGCTCCACAAACCGAATACTTGCCAGGGAAAAGGTGATGGAAATGAACGGAGTGCCAAACATGAATCCTCAGGTCTCCCCAGAAGTTGCTAGGTTCAAACCCCTACGGTCTAAAATCATCGATTTTGGAGGAACCCAGTTCATAATGCCTTCCAACCACACTAACCTAATCCAATCTGGCAGTTTGAACAAACTTGTTTATGCAATTGGAGATGTTCACCCTAGCGGATTTCTGCAATCCATTATGTTTCTTGGCATCAATCAAACGAGTTTCGATAAAGCTATTCGCGGAACGATGTCAATTCCAGGATCGGGCATGAGGAGCAATTGGTCAGTTGCTAAAAAGGGGAGGATGAGGTGAATATGAGGAAAATAAGTCGGGTTTCAATAATTGTTGCTATTGCCTTATTTGCGGGTCTAATAGCATTCTTTCTTATCAGCTCAGTTCCTGCAAGGGCACAGCAAGACAGCAGCGGATTTCCATCAATCACCGTTGAAAGCTACACCTATGGTGGAGTCATGTACGAATATGCTGGAGGATCAATTCCAGTTGGCGCCACTATAGATTTCAGAGTTTGGGTCGACTTGTACAATATAGACCCCGTTACGATCGGCTACGGCGACGGAGCATCAGCTTCTTATAGTTTCAACGGTGCATTCTCTTACGACTTCTACCACGCTTACCAATCTGCGGGTGAGTATGCGCCAGTAGCACATATGCCAACAGACTCTGGAACTTTTTCAGGCTCCGTGTCTCAACCAGTAGTCATCGGGGGTGGATCAAGCTCAGGATCAAACACTTCTACCAGTGGAGGCGGCGGAGGCGGTTCTGAACCTATCTCGACTTTCGATTTTTCGCAACCATTAACCTTTTTCTCTGTAATCATAGGAATCATCGCTGTCCTAGTGGCAGTTCTCCCTGCTGGAGCAGGAGCAGTTCCGATTCAAGCCACATCGTACCCTTCACCAACAGACGCTGTCGTTCTTGGTGATGCTTCAACTCCGCAACTTCTAAGATCGCCAGAGACGGAAAAGCAAGAAGAGGCAAAAACGCATTTCAAAGAATGCGTTAACTTGAAGGCGAGGTATGAAGATGCACGTAAACAGGCTGACTTTGCACGGGCAATGGAAGAACACACTCGACAACTGTTAGCAAATGCTATGCTAAAACTACCGAAAGAATACTTGAAGGAATATCTGAAGGATAAAATCAAAGATGCTGCTGCGGAGATTCCAATAGACGTGATGATGGCTTTCATTGGAGCTGAAGAATTAGAAATACTGGCGGAGATTTGCAAGAAAGCGGCAACAACACTCATAGCCGAAGACAACCCGGGCATCATAGCGCAACTTTGGGAAAACCTGCAAGGATACACTGCAGCGCGTGATGAAGCCAAAAGGCTCTTGGATCTTGCCGATTTCTGGTTCAACGATTTCAAATCCACGTGCCCCGACTGGTTTAACTAAGGATCGCGGCTATAAGCCAGAACAGCCAGTAAGAAGAAATGACGCGAAACCTTCACGGTTTCTCTTAATTCTAGCTGCGTTTGTTTTGGTCCAACGTATTACGCTCGAAGTATGTTTCCTCAACACTCGACTTCTTCCTTGAAACTCTGACGCAAAAGCCCAATTATCTCCTAATTTCCTATCCCAATTAAGTGTTATGTTAGGAATTGCCCTGATGATTACAGTTAATGAATGCACTTAACCTAATTCTTGGCGCCTGCGTCATGGAATTTCTGTTTTGTTATCACGTAGAGCTAGCCATCGTTTAAACTCCAGTCCTGTACACTTGCCTTTCCCTAGCCAGTTGTCACCGTACTTCTTTCTCAATTTCTCGTTGTAGGAATCAAAAGTTTCTGCTTCATTCACTTCTACGCTGTCTTTTTTCTTCAACAGTTTATGCTCCAATTGAATTCTTATGTATATCTTCGCTTAAAGTTAAGCCTAACTGGATTGCAATTTTAGCAAACGAGGGCACTCATAAGTATGATTTAGATTATCCAACTATGGTGTTCCAGCCTTTTTGTTGCGATTCTCGAGGCGAGTTCACAAATATTAAATAGAGTGTTATCGGAGTTGAAATATTCTTACTAGGTCTCAGGATGGATGAGAAGAAGTATCAGAGGGTAAGGGCAATTTTTGTTGTAATTGCAGTACTAATTATTTTAGTTTCTAGCGTCGCTCTATATCCATTCCACCCAACTCGTCTTGCTGAAACGCCTCCACTTTATACAATAGTTGATGAGAGTTTCATTGTAAACGCTGGCTCATACAAAGCCTACAACTTTACAACCCATACAGACATTTCAACTTGCCATGTGACCGGCGACTTCAGCATTTCCCCAACAAATTCAAGTAATTTTCGAGTTTTCATCTGGACCAATGAGGCGTTTTCGACCTGGCAAAGCGGACATAGCCTGTCATTAGGAGTGGGACAATAAGCTTCTATGACAGCGGCACATCAACCAACGGCACCATCAGTGCGTCGCCTTACCCAGGTGGAACTTACTGGCTTTTGTTCTTAAACAACTCAAATGCACAAGTAAATGTTACTTCTATTGCAGGTTTTTGGTATTTTTCAAAATGACATTATCACCAATATCAATAATGACCAAAATTCGAGAAGATTTGAAAAGAGCTGTGCGCTAAAGTCAAATGGAGATATCGTTGAACAAATCAATAAAATGGGAAATTGGGTTTTAAGAAAAAACGAAAATGTTAAGTTCCAAACAAACCGAATGTTAGCCTATGATCGCCAAGCAGTTTACTCCCGAACTTATTGCGCCGTGCGGCATGAACTGTGGCATCTGCAAAGGCTATTTAGCTTACACGCACCATGTACCCCGGGTAAGGGGCAAAATATCCTACTGCGCAGGCTGCCAACCCCGAGCCAAAAACTGTTACATCAAAAGAAACTGCAAAAAACTAACCCACCACGAAGTCAAATACTGCAGCGAATGTGAAACGATGCCTTGCGAAAAACTAAGCCACCTCGACAAACGCTACAGAGAACACTACGGCATGAGTATGGTTGAAAACCTAAGGATGCTCAAATCTAAAGGTATGGACGAATTCTTGAAGGATCAGGCTGAGAGATTTCGATGCCCCAGCTGCGGGGGCGTTATTTGTGTTCACGACGCAAAATGCTACTCTTGCGGTTACGTTAGGAAAAAGCCTTGAATCTTTCTTTAATTTTTGCTTTATCCGAACTTTTCCACGATTTCCTTAATAATGTTC
>JBEKVK010000170.1:0-4099 GCA_049514075.1 Bathyarchaeia archaeon
CCGTTGACTCAGATGGAAGCCTCTTTTCAAGGGGAAAACACGATTATTACGCAATACTTGTGAGGGGAATTCCAGAAGAACACCCTAAAAATTGTGTTGTAGAGCTTTATGTAACGGATAAAGACCTAACAATTTTTGAGATTAAGGTCAGCGCAGTTAATGAAAAAATTGAGCTATTATCACGCTCAATCGTTCTGGCGAACTTAGCACCCGTGACAAGCATAGACCAAGTTGTGGAAGAAATGAAAGAAACTGCTGAAAGAAGAGAGAAAGAGAACCCAAACAACTCAATCTCTAGCGGGTACACCGTAAAATAAACAAATGGATCAAACAAAAAAGCCTATTTTCTCAAACCTACAATAGAAAGAAATCAATGCTCGCTGACATGACAAACTCAATACCTTAAGAGATGTGGAATGCAATATATACGCAGAAGTGTCTTGGAACTGCTCGTTGAATCAATTGTGAAATTGCTTATTCTTTCGCCTCAATGATTAATCGCCAATCTGTTATCGTAAGCTCTAGGTGTTGTCCGTCATTCCATCCTAGTGGAATGACTATTACATGTTTGTATTGACATTTGTCTTTGTCCTTGTAATCAAGTTGCTTCTGAAGCTTAGATTTCATTTGTACTTTCCAGCTTTAGTAGTTAAACATGAAAAGCTATTATGAAGGTTTGTGGGAACAAACAGAGGCAACAAACGTTCAGAATCACAAATAGAAGAATTCTTACATTAAAAATAAAGATAAGTCTTAAATCGGCATAGGATAGAAATAGCCGATTAGGAAGTAATGGACTTACTGAATCTGAAATGTAAAAACTGCGGGCACCCTATCTGGGTTGTTACCAGTGCAATTGGCGAAAAAGACACAGTTTACAAACACAAACAGTCAAACCACAGCCATTTGATTTATCTGATTGGGTTCTGTTAGGTCTTCGGTTCAAAGTTAAACTGGAACAGTGCTTAGTGCGTTGTTTGTAAAACGAGCAGAAGACTCCCCTTTGGTCAAGAAGATAACTGATTACGTGATTAATCGTCAGAACGCTGATGGCGGCTACACTTTCTGTCAAGGTGCAGAGTCAAATCTACAAGACATATACTATGGATTGGCTATCCTAAGTTTGCTGGAAGCCAATTTTCCAGAAGCTGAAAAAACCATCAAATTCATAGTCGACGCCCATTTTGACGGCATCTACTCCATCTACTACGTAACCAAGGCTTCACTGCTTCTTGGCAAAAGCATTGAATCAAAATTGAAAAAAAGCCTTCTTTCAATTCTTAACTCAAAGAACTATTTTGGCTCAACCGTTCTATTTTCTGAACCCTCCTCAGAGTTCACTACAACTTTCATGGCTTTGGAACTTGCAAACCTGCTAAAAGTCAAAGTCAACACAAGAGATGTTACCAATTGGCTGCTTAAGTCCAGAAACAACGACGGAGGATTTGGAGTTCAAGGGCACTCCAACATTAACTCAACCTACTATGCCATCGCATCCATTCATCTTCTAAACGAAAGCATCAGCAACCAATTTGAAACCATAGCGTTTTAAGAAAATGTGAAAAACCCCACGGAGGCTTCGCAGTCATACCCATAAATTTCACGCCTTACGTGGAACATACATACTACGGGGTTATGACGCTGCACTTGCTCGGTGAAAAAAGCAAGTATCCATCACAAACAACAGACTTCGTGCTGGGTTGCCAGAATAACAACGGAGGCTTCGCCCGCTCAGGCCTTGGCGTTTCCACCTTCGAGAACACCTTCCAAGCGGTTGAAGTGCTTAGAAAACTCGATTTTCCAATAAGACCAACACTAATTGATGCTTACTAGCAACTGGACAGCATCGATAACGAATATGAGAAGCAGACTGTTGGCTGGTCTCCAAATTGTAATGTTTTAATAATTTAATTAAACTTAAAACATTCAGGTTGTGAGATTCGCTGTCTTCATTCGACCATCTGACGAAGAACGCTAAAAATATGAAAAAAAAGAGCCGACTAAAGCAAATCATAACGGCAATTTCTATTTTTGGACCAGCAGTCCTTGTCTCAGTCGAATTGTTTGATCCTGCCAGCATCGTCGCGGCAACAGCGGCAGGTGCAGCGGTTGGCTTAGCAGTATTATGGGCAGCCTTCTACTCAGGCATCTTGTTGATAGGAATACAGGAGATTAGTGCTAGACTAGGAGTGGTCACTGGAAAAACTTTAGCGGAAAACATACATCAAAGGTTTGGATCACGCTACTCACTTCCCCTTTTCACAATTTCGATGTTTCTGAACCTCGCCACGCTAACTGCCGAAATAATGGGTCTAAGCCTCGCATTCTCCTTCCTTTTCAAAATAGCCTACCCAGTAGCAGTATCCATATCGATCCTGCTAAATATTGTATTAGTTTACTTTACCGCCTACGACAAATTAGAGAAAATCTTGATAATTCTAGTCACTGCAATCTTCTTATCCTACGTGTATTTTCTCTTCTCGCTCCACGCAAACTTTGGAGCAATATTTTACAATTCGTTGGTTCCTTCCTTGAAAGCTAACTCTTTCTACTATGCCGAGGCGATAGTAGGGGCCTCGATTACACCTACCTACGTCATCCTCCATAGCGGATTAGTTTACGAAAAAGGATGGGCTCATCATCATGAGAAAGGAGTTGAAGACCTAATCAGGGAAGACAAATCCGTGAGAGATGAAAGAGTCGATTCTTTTGTCAGTATCCTCATGGGCACAATCCTCACTATCATCATAATAGCCAGTGCTGCACTATTAATCAGGGGCAAATCGGTAACCAGTTTCGCGGATATAGCAGCCCCTTTCAGCATTAAATTTGGTTTAGTAGGAGTGGAAATCTTCGCAGTCGCCTTTGCCTTCGCTGGAGTATTAGCAGTGGTTACTGTGGGATTGGGCACCGTTTACTCTGCCTTTGGATTTTTGGGTCTCGAGAGCCGAATTAAGGCAAGAAGGTTCAGGTTCGCATTCGTATTGGCGCTCGTAATCTCTGCAGTTTTCGCGTTCATACCGAACCAAATTCAAGTAATGGTCTTCACCCAATACCTAAACGGACTCCTGCTGCCGTTTATCCTCATACCTCTCGTGATTATCACCCGAAACAAGGATTTAATGGGCAAATACAAACTCGGGAAAGCCACCTTGGCTTTAGCCTTGGTAACTATTGTAATAACAACGGTTCTCTTCATTGCGAGCATTGCTTCAATGTTGTAGAGTCTGATGATTTAGCACTAAAAGAATGCATTCATAAACTAACTAACTGGAGATAGCTGAGATTACTGATGTTTCGGATGTTATCTTTCTAAGTATAAATTATAGATTGCTTAAATATGGCTATAAGTACTCTGGAGCAAGTTTTGAGATGATAAACATGTCATCTGAGAAGAGTTTTGAAGAAAGAGCAAAGAAGTGGATTTTACGCTTCATTAAATTCAATATTGTAGGTTTCGTCGTTTTCCTAATCGGAACCGCCATCTTCGCGCTTGCTTTCAGCACTTTTGGGGAGTGGACATGGTTACTCGCCAGCGGCATAGGAGGCGTACTGCAGTTTTCCTTAATCAGCTACTTAAATACAACAAAGAGAGGAAAAATATTCGACAGCGAACAGAGAAGAGTGGACTAAGTTCGGATATTTATTCTTGCTAAACCTATTGAAGATGAAAGACAGACTGACCTAGATTTTCTGATGGATATACATGATTTACCATAGAACTCCATAGAACTTCTTTTGATTTTACTAGATGGATTTTCGAGTAAGCACTAATTTGTTCCTGAGCCTAATCTAAGTGCCAAACGAACGTTGTGCTTAGAATTGAGTTGATGTACTTGTTAATTTCTAGAGCTACCGCTATTTAACCGATAACATTACATTGAAGCTTACACTGTTCTGTTGAAGTAGTCCATTGGAGCATACCAGTAAACTGGGACCGCTTTTTTGCAATCTTGGTTTTTGCACCTTACTTTCTGTTGAATAATTTTGCCATGAAAAATGTTTTGTATTGGCTTTGCGGACGAGAATGCTGAATGAAATCTATCAGGCGGTTCAACTTCAATTATCTCATTGCAGAAGGGGCATTCTAGAACAGCCA
>JBEKVK010000171.1:0-3662 GCA_049514075.1 Bathyarchaeia archaeon
CAATCATGGCAGGCGGCTTTAGAATCATCCTTAAAGACGCAAAAATCTACGCTAACAAAGTAATAATCCAAACTGTCAAAGACGACAAAGACAAGCGGTGAACCTAGTTGCCTACAGACGGCGACAAGAAGAAAGACGACGAAGGTCTAAAGCTCAGCCAAGACTTACTGGATGCCTTAGCCAGGTTCAAGCAAATTGAAATTGAAGACTTCCAGATTGACGTTAAAGAGCTAGAGATACTCTTTGAGCCAGGAATGGCTGGCCAACTAATGCCCAAGTTAAAGCTTCCAGCAGCGGTCACAGGCGGAAAACCCGTATCAATGCTTCAAGTACCCTTTTTACCTCCAATTGAGACCTACCCGAACAAAATCGCGGAGGTCAAATTGGGCGCAACACGAAAAGAAGGCGGCACACGTGGAACATCATTCACCATCGGCGGCGAAACATCACCTGCATTCTACAATTTTGAGCGACCAACCACACACAAACCAGTCATCACCCTTGACGTTTTCGACATGGAAGTACCCCTAAGCAAAGCAGTTAAAATGCATGTCAAGGACGTCGTTGGAGACCCAGCAGCTTGGGCGAAACTTGCAGTAGAACAATTCAAGGCCGACATGGTTACAATCCACTTAATCAGCATTGACCCCTTGCTTAAGGACGCAACACCGAAAGACGCAGTGAAAACCGTTGAAAAGGTTCTGCAAGCCGTTGACGTACCACTAGTTATCGGCGGCTGCGGCGACCCAGTTAAAGACGCAAACGTTTTCGAAGAAATCTGTAACGCTTTCCCAGGAGAACGCTTCCTTATCAGCTCAATAACAAGGGATATGGATGTTGAACGCTGCGCAAAGTTCGTCAAGAAAAACGGGCATGCTGCACTTTCGTTCACTCCGATGGACCTTAACCTGGCACGGGAACTTAACCGGCGACTATACGACTTTCTCGGCAGAGAAGACATCGTCATGGACTTAACCACAGCAGCCTTAGGCTACGGCTTAGACTATGCATTCACCAACATGGAGCGCGCAAGACTTGGCGGATTAATGGGCGACATGGAACTTGCTCATCCAATGTCTTCGGGAACAACCAACGCATGGGCTGCCCGTGAAGCGTGGCTGAAAATGTCCGCTGACTGGGAACCACGCGAACTCCGAGGACCACTCTGGGAAGTAACCACAGCCCTAACACTTCTGCTCGCAGGCGTTGACTTATTCATGATGATGCATCCAGCAGCAGTAAAGACGCTCAAAGACGTCACAAACTACCTTACAAGCGGCAAAAAAGCAGACGCGTCGAAATATGCAGATTGGATAACTATGAAAGCACAAGGGGTTGGCAAGCAATGAGCGAGAAAAAGAAAGGCGGACTAAAAGAATTAAGCCCAATTACCATTTACAAGCTTCTACCAAAAACTAACTGCAAAGAATGCGGCCAAGACAACTGCATGGCGTTTGCGACAAAAATCGTTAACCGCGAAGTAGAACTCGACAGCTGCAAACCACTGCTAAAACCAGAAAACGCAAAAGCCTACGCTGCACTTAAGGATCTACTCAAACCCGCAGTAAAAGAAGTTGAAGTGGGCGTTGGAGACAAAGCTAAGAAACTTGGCGGCAAACTTGTCATGTACCGCCATGAATTTACTTACAAGAACCCCACAGCAATCGCGTTAGATGTAACTGACGAAATGCCAATGCAAGAAGTCGTCTCGCGAGTACAGTACACAGAAAACTTCACATTCGAATACATCGGCAACACACTCAGATTGGATATGATTGCAGTAAGATGTACATCCGGCGACGCAGACAAGTTCAAGGCTGTTGTCAAAAAAGTCGCGGAAACAACCAAACTACCATTAATACTTTGCACATTAAACCCTGCAATCGCAGAAGCAGGCTTAATGGCGGCACCCAAAGACCGACCGCTTCTCTACGCAGCAACCCAGAGCAACTGGAAAGACATGGCGGAACTAGCCTTAATGTACGATGCCCCACTAGTCGTATCCGCACCAAACGACCTGACCACATTGGTTTCACTTGCAAAGACTTTGATGGCTTACGGCGTAACAAACTTGGTTTTGGACCCCGGCACTTTCGCAAACGAAGGCTTACCTGACACAATAAACAACTTCACAATGCTCCGCAGGGCAGCATGCAAAGAAGGCGAAGAACTAGCAGGCTTCCCATTAATCGGCGTACCTATGGTCGCTTGGGAAGATACAGCGACAGCTGAAGACCTCTTGAAATGGCGTGAAGCGTACCTTGCAGGGATGCTTATAGTGCGGTACGCAGACGTGCTTGTAATGCATAGCGTAAGCGGTTGGTCACTGTTGCCGGACGCAGTTCTTAGACAGAACATTTACACTGACCCACGCAAACCCGTTGCAGTAGCTCCAGGACTCAAAGTATTCGGAACTCCAGACGAAAACTCGCCAGTAATGTTCACAACAAACTTCGCCCTAACATACTACACCGTCGCATCAGACATTGAAAGCAGCAAACTCAACGGGTACCTAATCGTTGTTGAAACTGAAGGCTCAGCAATCGACAGCGGTGTTGCAGGAAGAAAACTAACCGCGGAACGCGTAGCCGACGCAATCAAAGCCTCAGGCATAGAAAGCAAAGTCAAACACCGCAAAATCATAATCCCAGGCAAAGCATCACGCATCAGCGGCGAAATCGAAGAACTCAGCGGCTGGAAAGTCCTCGTTGGGCCACGCGACAGCAGCGAGATACCTAAATATCTCATAGAGAAATGGCAACCATAAAATAGCCTTTCTTTCTTTTTGTTTCTTTTATCTTTTCATTAGCTAGCGGTTTTCATCAAGTTTTTATTATACGCCTCGAATTGGTTTAATAGTGATTTTTTGGATCATACAATAGTTCATTTTGAGATTCCAGCCAACAACATCGAGAAGATAAAGCAGTTTTATGTTGATTTGTTTGGTTGGAAAATGGAAAAATATCCTGGACCGACAACCTACTACCTTGTGGGAACTGTCCCCGTGGATGAAAAGACAATGATTCCTATCCGACCTGGAGTCAACGGCGGATTATACAGTAGGAAGGACTCTTCTATGCCTGAGATGGCTAAGCCAACGAACTACATTTCGGTAGAATCAGTTGAGGAATACAGTAAGAAGGTGGAGGCGTTAGGCGGCAAAATTGTCGTGCCTAAGATGGAGATTCCCGGGTTAGGGTGGTGGGCACTGGCGCTGGACCCTGAAGGCAACCACTTCGGTTTGCTGGAGTACATGCAGAAATAATTGAAATTTGTACCGTGCTTGAGTGCCTATTTTGGAAACTTGCACTTGAGAATTTAGAGTCGAATTAGTCGGATTGGGTCGGGATGAGTCGTTAGGAGTCATAATGGGGTCGAACAAAGTCGAATTGAGTCACAACCTGCTAAAGCCTCAACCCCTAAATCAAGATCCAACTCAAAACACAAGCAACAGAATTTCACCCAAAAAAACACTTCCCGCTTCTCGATTACTTAAACATTAAAAATGTCAAAAAAGCCATGCTTTTGAGCTAAATATGTACTAAAAGCTGATAAACCCCTTTTTTCACTTACATCCCCAATCAAGGCGAGAAGGGACAAAAGATAGGCTGCGGTATCTTCGGAGCAAAAAACTTTGAAAACCAAACGGTCTTCCCATATGT
>JBEKVK010000172.1:0-3653 GCA_049514075.1 Bathyarchaeia archaeon
ACATAAGCTCCATCAAACTGAGGTCGCCAAAGAATAATTTCTAGTGCCCATCGGGGACTTTCACTATTTGCATTTCCTCGGTTGTCAGCCAAGTCTTACCTTGGTCATGTGTCTCCTCAGAATGCCATCTGAAAGACTGCGGTGTGATTTGTGAGAATATCCATCTCTCGGGGTAGCCATTTGTGTTTTGGAGATCAAGAACAATGTCGTCTTTGACTTTTCGAGCTATGAAAGCTTGCACAAGACCCTTTAGTGGAGACAGCCAGGTGCTGCGCCAAGCGTCAATCTGTGGATCGTAGAACCTGACGGTTGTTCCAAAAAGAGTCATCTTTTGTGAGCCTTCTTTGCGACCCATCCAAACATCCTGTACCGCACTGCCGCCAAGAATCCATCCAAAATGAACCTCTCCATGCATCTTGACCCAAGTTCCATCAGCCTGCAAATACCTGGCTTCAGTGATGTCCCAGTCGCCGACGAATTGGCCGAAAAGCATCAATTTCTCTTTCAAGCCCGAGTCGGGACCATCTGCCGCCAGACCTTTGATTTCCCACTTGCTACTTGATCCCATATGTTCATCGACCATCTCAAATCATAGGCTCCTTAGTTTATGTGGGAATATTAGGCTGGAAATGAAGATAAATTTTGCTTTGACGGCAAAAGCTGTGATCACCTTTTTACGTTCAGGTGGCTGTGGTGTTTCTTCCAAGAGTTGACGTGTATGTTCGGGGAAGGGGCCATTTGTCTGTAACTGAGCTTACCACTGTCTCTGTCCTCTTGACACCCGTTATCCTTGCAATGTGATCCCCAGTTTCGAGCATGTCCTGAATGCTCTTAACCATAAGCATCATGCCTACGCTGAAATCTCCTCTAAACTTCATTACGTAAAAAGCGTCAGAAAATTGAAGTAACTCGTTTAGGATCACATCTACATCAAATTGGGGCATTATCTTGAGGTAGAAATTAACTAAAGCGTTATACCCTATCTTCCTTGGATCGATCTGAATTCTTGGAACTATGACTTTTTCTTCCTTTAGCCTTCGATATCGTCTCGCGACCGTATCGATAGAAACGCCTAACTGAATTGCTAATGCTCTAAAAGAGGTTCGACTGTCCTTTGCGAGCGCCTCTATTAAGTGTAAGTCTATCTTATCAGCATGAAACACAGAGTTGTCTTCTGTTTTCAAATTAGTAATATTTGCGGAGCGAACTGGGATCAGCGATAAGTTCTCAGGGACGAACCAAACATCTGTCCAAAGCGAAGAACTTATTTCAGTAACGATTAATTTCCTGCTCAACTCCTCTTTTATCTTGCCTAACTCGCTCACGTTTCTTAGTGGCACCACTGCACCCGCATTAAATTTCGACGCACTAAAAAACGGACCGAACGCCTCGGGCACTCGAGTTGCAATATATCTGCTTAATTCTTCTAACTGGGAAGGTTCAATGTCCAGCATTAGAGTCCCCACAGCGTCATACCCTAATTTTCTGTAGTTTATTTGAACCGTGGCTCCAGTAATCACGCCTTCCCTATTCATTTTTAGGTAGCGGCTCCAAGCTGCGTTTTTCGAGATGCCCACTTCTTTTCCAATTTCCGCAAAATTTCTGCGAGCATCTTCAAACAGAAGTCCTGTGATTTGTGCGTCGATTTTGTCCTTCGCCCATAATTTTGCTGTCGTGAAATAGCCCTAACTTTGTTATTGCTTGCTTTGCGATTTAAGCTTTGCGATTTAGTCACAAATTGGCAGTTATGACTTTTGATTTTGTATGATATAATGGGCATTATGCGTAAGTTATTTAAGTAAAACGGAAAGTAAAGAATAGCATTGGGATAACCCTTCGCGTCCGATAGTTAAAGTTCGAGTTATTCAGGAAGACTCCTCATGATTCAGGAAGAGAACATGCAAGCGCTAAATGATATGGGTCTAAGCATTTTGCAGGCCAAAATATATCTGAATCTTGTTCAACTCGGGGAAGTGGATGTAGGAACAATCTCAAAAGCTTCGAATACAGTTAGGCAAGATATCTATCGAGTTATGCCCACCCTGGAAAAGTTAGGGCTTGCTGAAAGAATCTTGTCAAAACCAACTGTTTTTAAAGCTACCCCACTGAAAGAAGGTATTTCAATTCTTCTGCTCGAAAGGAAAAAGAAGAACGAAGAAATACTCAAAAAAGCACACTCGTTGATTAGCAACTTTAGTTCTTTCTCAAATGCTCTTACAGAGAATGAATCAGAGTTCAGGATAACCTCAGAAAGATCGCTTCTGTTCAAAATGCATACCCAATTAATTGAGAAAGCCCAAAATACAATAGACATTATCGTTCCGTTTGAAGTGTTCGAGGAGCACAATCTAAGTGTTTTGAAAAAAGCTTGGAAAAAAGGCGTAAAAATTAGACTCATTTCCCAAAGAACCCCAGACGACTCAATATTGAAAAAACCCAAAGGTTTTACTGGGATTTCTTTCTTAGAACTGAGATACGCATTTTGCCCAGCTTCCGTTGACACACGCCCATTTGGAATGCATATATTCGATAAAAAAGAAATGACTGTATGCATATCTAGTAACGACTGCGTACCTAGCCTATGGTCAAACAGTCCATCTCTATTAAGAATGGCAACAAACTATTTTGAAGATTTATGGAATGAAGCTTCCAATAATTCCTTGCTGGCAAGCGAAACTCCCCTTCGGAATCTAGGTTTTTTGGAAAAGGAAGATAAACTTAGAAAATTGTAACCTTGATAACTTACGAAAAAATGAAAATATTGAAAGAACCGGGCGAAGCCTAAACCTTTGAATACTTTGCTTGTGGAATTCCAGTTTTTCCGTTGTAAATTGATTTATACTTTTATGGCTTGATCAATTCATCAGGTTTTCAGGTCCTATTATTGAATGCGGCGACTTGATGAGCTGGCTGTAACAAATGCTACTTGTTACAAACGCTTAAAACCTTTACATGATAGACCCATGAGCGCTTTCAAAAAAAAGGAGAAATAAAAAAATGCAAACCAAAAATCGTTTTTTCGCTTTGTTACTTATGATAGTTTTAGCAGCCCCAATGATAATGATGATAGGACAAGCATCTGCCGCAGCGGCACCTGTAAACCTTCCAACCTTTCTATACGTCAATGCATCACCTAGCCCCGTCGGCGTAGGCCAAACAGTGTACATAACCCTCTTCTTCACTAAACCAGTACCAACATTGACCGGTGGTTACTCGCTTGGACAAGACTTCCTGAAATTGTCAATCAACATCATTAAACCAGACGGAACCAACATGACCCTTGGACCATACGAATCGGACACCACCGGAGGAGTCCCAGCAGTTACATTCGTGCCCACTGCCCTAGGAAACTACACTTTTCAAGCGATATACCCCGGACAATTACTCGGAACAGACCCTAACAACGGATTAGTCTATAATTTGGATTCTGCAATCAGCCCAGCCGTCACAATTACGGTGCAGCAATCTCCCATATCATACTTCACAAGTTCGCCTCTTCCAACGAGTTACTGGACAACACCAATATACGCCTCAAACTATGGCTGGGCGCAAGCAGTCGGCGGGAACTGGTATGGCTTAGGAAGACCCGGATTTGACAACACAGGCGGGTACGACGGCTCAGGAAACAACTTCCAACCTTACAGCACCGCACC
>JBEKVK010000173.1:0-6569 GCA_049514075.1 Bathyarchaeia archaeon
GTACATTCCCAACAAACGAGTACCCTGTTTTTGTCATACACAGGCTTCATGTCTTCTTCGCATTCAGGGCAAAGTTTTTCCAGCGGATTCTTTTTTGACATTCGAATTTCAGACGTTTCATGTGCCAGCATGCAATATAAATCAACTGGTGCTAACTCTAAACAGCTTATCCAGCCTTACCATTTTAGCAACGTAGCAATTAAACTTGGGTAAAATGCAACGAAATCGAAGTTCAGGGGTGTCTAAGGAAATTTATCATGGATAATTGTTTGAAAAAATTTCGAACCCTTCAATGTTGAGCAAAGAGGTTGGCACTTTAAGCTAGCTTGCCGTTAGGAAAATAATCCTTCCATTCATCCCAGTTGAAGATACTCATCCGAAGATTCCAAAAGGTAAGGCGTACCGTAGGCAGAATTTCTCGAGATGTGTATCTCTCCATTCTGTTCATATTTTCCTTTTTGTTCGAAACCAACTAAATCAGATTAGTACTCAACGCCGCAATAACGATTCTTTAAAATAGCAGTTCAGCAGCAATAAATTAGGTGTCGTTTTCTTGAGTCTTTATTCTTTTGAGGGTACATTGAAACCTATTGCCCCTTTTGATTTCTCTAAATCTCTTGAATTTTTGTCTGATTTTAGTCCAATGCAAAATGAGCAAGAAGTAAAAAGCAGCACTTTCACAAAAGCCGTCCAAGCAAAGGGCAAAACAATCGCATTCGAAGTAGCCGACGAAGGAACGATTGAAAACCCAAAGTTGAAGTTCACGGGTTACTCAGAAACAAAGTTCACTGACGAAGCCAAAGAGCTAGTCGCTGACCGGATAAACTTCTTTCTTAGCCTCCAAGACAACCTGAAAGAGTTTTACGAAATTGCCAAAAAAGACGAGCGCATTCAACCTGCAATCAAACAATTTTACGGCCACAAACAAGTAAAATTCCTGACGCCTTTCGAAATTGCATGCTGGGCGGTCCTGAACCAAAGAATACCAATAAGCGTGGCTCACAAAATGAAAGAAAACATTGTCAGTAAAGTTGGCGGTCAAATCATAGTCAAAGGAGTAGAATATCATTCATTTCCTGAGCCGTCAGATCTGGTTGCTGCATCCGCCGAGTTGCCTGAGATGGTGCCAAACAAGCGAAAAGCAGAGTATTTGTCATCGGTGGCTGAGGCATTCTCTTTGGTTGATGAGCAATGGCTTAGAGTAGCGCCTTACGGTGAGGTTCATGATTGGTTGACGGATATCAAAGGTATTGGAGATTGGTCAGCCAACTTTGTGTTGATACGGGGACTGGGAAGAATGGAGGAGCTGTCAAACGTGGAACCCCGGCTTGCTTTCGACGTCGCCAAAATCTATGCCGGAAAAGATGAACAAATGAACAACGAAGAAGTATGCAAAATAGCCGAGAAGTACGGTAAATGGAAGGGATATTGGGCCTATTACATCAGGATATATGCAGAATTCGCGTATGTTTTTGATAAGGGTAAAGCGCTCTTAAAGCTGTGAATTGACGAAGCTCCAAAAAGCACAAGCTTCGCAATCGCTTTTCGTTAGGCGAAAAGCCAAAACAAGATTCGATTCGAACGTGAAACGGTCAGAGTCTATGATTCTTGGACCTTCAGAGTTCAGACCGCATTATGAACCAGGCAGAATTTGAATCGTAATGGATTCAGACCACGTGAGGATAAAGAAAGCAAAATAAACAAAACTCTTGAAAGACGTTTATGGCAAGCATTTTCTCAACTGTGATTGAAAGTGAGAGATGGCGAGGAGGCTCTGGTTATATTCAAAATAGCTGTAATTGAAAATTTTCATTTTTCTTTTTTCTCCTAAAGAGAAAAATTTTCTTCCTTAGTTCCAGAGCCTCAGCAAACCCCAAACTCCAATTAATATTCCCTTTCAAAGTTTTCCAAAAAGACGGTGAAGACTGAGTGTTTTAGGGAAGTTGTTCGGACAAAGACTGGACTAAATCTCTATTGTTGCACACATAATGGGGTCAAGCGGATAAAGCTAAGCTATTCATTTAATTGAAATATTTTTTTAAATTATTGTCGCGTTCCAAAATATTAGCTTGCTGTAATTGCTTATGCTGAATTGCAGATCGTCTTCATAGATTACATCAAAATTTATTTTGTATTGCTCGACCAAACTCGTGGCATTGTTCCATATGTTTGCTGAGAGGTTGTCTGCAGACCATAAACCCCAAATAGTGTCGTTTGGTCCTCGAAAACCGTACCCGTAATCCGCTGGGAGTACAAAAGCTACTTTGTCCTGAACATCGTTTTCTTTTCTCGGATTTGCCTTTACGTAATTCCAGAATTTTTTCATAGCGTTAAGTTGTTCTTGCTGCAGAACATTTTGGGTGTAATTTAGGTTGCTGTCAAATACGAGTATGTATTTTGCCCCATTTTGGTAGGCGTATATCATATCGTTGTAGAGTTGGCTTCCGTTTTCTAAATAGGGTGGTTGTCCGTAGGTCCACGTTATTATGACACCCCATTCATCGTTGTGCATTGTGGCTGCTCCTCTACACAGGGCTACCTGCAAAGGTTTGCTCAAGTTATATCCAAGTTCAGCTAAGACCACATTGTAGCCTGCTCTGTAATCAAAATCATAGAGAGCATAGTCAGAGGTCATCAAGGGAACATCGTTAAACTTGAACGGTGCCAAATCACCGCTTAAGTTTGACACGAATTTATCAGCCGCGTCTGTATAGTTGGATGCTTCCTGTACAAGCATAAGGGATATGTTGCCGTTTTCAACTGAAGATCTTGCCCTATCTATTTGTGCGCCCCCTGCTTCATCATAAGGGAACAAACCCCAAAAATCGCTTGACCAAGTCTGCTGAGCCTGAATTACCCACTGGGTCTGATTGAAAGCTTCGGGATTTATATGCATGAAAGGTGCAAAGTGGAGTCCGCTGTCATTGAGGTATTGGCAAATCTGATCGAGTTCGGACATGTTATAGGTGATTACGGTGCTGCCGATGACAAAAAAGTTCGTGAATGATTTAGCCTCGTTAACAAGTTCCTCAATGTTTGCTACACCTGAGAAAGCAGCGTCAATGCCAACATAAACATTCGGAGAAGCTGTCGCCGCGTAATCTTTAATGTAAAATTCTATAACCACACCAATCAACAAGACAACAAGCAGAAGGGCTAATGCGTACACATACAGCCTTTTCATCTCAAATCAGAAGTCACATAGCAGGGCAACAATAAAAGAGTAGTGCGGCACCTGCCATATCCTTTAACTTAAATAAGAGTACTTTGGCTTAGGCTGTGAATGTCACTGCTATTTCTTTCGTGCGTTGCGTTCACTATCTTTTTTGCCAATTGGTGTCACTAATTGGTGAGAAGTATAAATTTAAGTTAGACAGATTTACTTATCAGTGTCCAAGATGACTCGCAAAAACATTGGGCAAAAAGGTCAGGTAGTCATTCCTAAGCAATTAAGGGATGCGATGGGTCTTAAGCCTGGCGTTGAAGTGATTTTAGAAATCAGAGGCGACGAAATAGTAATAAGCAAACCAAAAGTCGAGGGCAGTTACACAGAATATTACACAACAACACAGGCGCCAAAAGCAATAATAATGACAATGTAGCCCAAAGACATGCAATACATTGATTCCAACGTATTTCTGTGCTCCGCATTATATTCGCCTGCCTTAGAACCAAGAGCAAAGAAAGCAAAAGAAATACTCCAAAAAGCAGAAACTGGCGAGATGCCTGCAGCAACATCTACATTGACATGGGATGAAGTTGTTTGGGTAGCAACCAAACTATTAGGCAGAGCCGACGGAATAACCCAAGGACAAAAACTGCTTGGTTTCCCAAACATAGAATTCATCAATGTAGATGAAGGAATAATGGTTCATGGTCAAGCAATTGTGGCTAATTACAAACTTAGCCCACGCGATTCAATCCACATTGCATCAGCTCTTAGCAAAAAAAACCAAAACAATAGTAAGCGATGATGAAGACTTTGACCAAATCAGAGAAATCAAGAGAACACCACTAAAATAACGACGGAACCAAAACAAACAGAAGTCGAAACCGAAACTAAAACTGCGATTGCCTCAATCTCGTGCAACAACTTTATTATTTTGACGAATTAGCTAATCAGTGTTTTGTTATTTTACCGATTTAGCAAATTAAAGATGCGAGGTTATCGGTTCCTTTTTATTCAAATCGTTTGCAAGAACATAAAATTTCAGATCTTGGTTGATGGACCGGGCGGGATTTGGACCGTAATGGATTCACCCACGAGAGGATCGAGAGAGCAAAATTAACAAACACTTGCAAGACGTCCATAGCAAGCATTTTCTCCACTTGATCGAAAGAGAGAGATGGTTGAGAAGGCTCTAGTTAAACTCAGTATAGCTACAATTGAAGAGTTTGCATTTTCTTTTTTCTTATTTTAGCTTAAAAAAATAGTGCAATGAGAAATCAAACATGTAAATATTATTCTCTCAACCAATTGTCTAATCCTTTTATGGTGCAACGTGCGCGATTATTTTTATTTAGTAGCCTGCATTAGAGCATATTGCCTGTGAAGAAAAACACGTTAGTCGGAGAAAGGATTGGTTAGTCCTATTGATGATGTCAGTTAACAAATTCTGAGGCACTAACTGGGCAAATTTGAACTACGCACGCCGTACCTGAAGTCGAGGTTTTCGTGGTCAGCCATTTTTCTTTATTCTTAGCCTAGCGTACTTGATTCGTAAGATATAATAGACAAAGCGTATTATAACAAGTCTGAGCGGGAGGTGGAAAACTTAGGCCAAGGCAAGGACGGCAGGCGCCGAGCAAAAGCACGAGCAATCCTTCGAGAAGCAGACGCGACAAGGACTTTTCCATAGGTTTCTTTCAGTGCACTCTCCACTGCGCCAAAACGTCGCTTCAGCACTTGACTTTTAAGGCGTCTTGACCGCTTGATTCTTCATGCCCGACTTATCCAGACCTTGCGATGCATGCGGCGAGATGATCGGCGGCGGCTTCCATAACTGCCCGAAATGCCAAATCTACTTCTGCTTATTGTGCTCTTATGAATTAATGAGAGTCCAGAAGAAACTGCCAATAGAATGCCCCATGTGTGGCGGAAAAATGGAGTAGCAGATCTGCCCAAATGGTGTAAAGTTGAAAAACGCAAGAATGTTATTCTGGATTTCTTGGGTTCACCGCTTACCATTATCCAAATTTCGAAACCTTTCTCTTAGCCAATGTCTTACATCGTAGAAGGATATATTTCTGTGTGGGCAGGCCGAAACGCAGTTCCCGTCGCCAATACATTTGTAGTTTCTGAACTCGCCCTTAGCAACGAATGCCGCCGGTTGACCTGTGAGCCCAAGGGGACAGACCTTCGAGCAGTCCTTTGTCGTACAGCTGCTGCAAAGCGCCTTGTCCTTCACTCTTAGCCTAAACAACCCAGCTCGGGATATGAGCTGGTTGAAAGCTCCCCAGCCGCACATGCCAGTTGAGGCGCAGCCGTAAGTCCCGACGAAGGGTATCATCATCCAGATAACGTACCAGAGAAAGCCGAAGTAGAACATGAACAGGAAGTAGGCGGGATCAATGCCGAAGACAGAGACGCCTAAAATTCCTACAGATGTCAAATAAGATAGTAAAGCTGCAGCCAGCAGCGAGATCCACACCGCCGATACGACTACCTTATAGGCGGATGATATCTTGTTCGTGTGCAGCCTGCACGCAAGCTTGGAATTTTCACTAAATGAGTTCATGGCATCTATAGTCGTTCCCTGATACATGAGGGGAGCCATGCACATTACAGAGCAGAGTTGCCTACTACCGAAAAGAAAGGAAAGTATGCCGCTGATCAGAAACGTGCCGAGCAACGCCATTACCACGGTTGAAGCTATAGCACCTGAACTTCCTATCCCCATGGCCCAGCCTAGCCACGGAGTCTGCCTAAGGAGTCCGGAGGGGATTAAGAATAAAGGCAGGAATACACTATATGCGCCGTAAGCGAGAATCAAAAGCAGGAGCCTTACCTTAGTTTCCAGCTCCCGTGTATACTTAATTTTGAAGGCTACAAGCGCGCCCATCTCTATGCCCATCATTATCAGGTACCACGGAGACATTGTTATGCTTGTGAAGAACATAATGAAATTGAAAAAGCCTGCACTTAGGGCATTCACAAAAGACCCTGCAGTAGAGGCAAACATCATCCCATTGAAAAAGCCTGCGCCATACACTTGGATGTCCAAAACTCCGCCCATGAAGAACTCTGCCACGAAAAGAAGACCCAGAAAACCGAAAACCCAATACGGCTTTGCTTGCCAACTTACCGATTTGGATGAAATAAGCTTCTTTTCGTCTAACACTATTGCGAAGTACACCGCCATCTCGACTATTATGGATAAAACGAAAACTGAGGCGTCGCCGTTAAGAAGCCAGATAAACTGACCCGCCATCATCAACGCATAGGCCAGCATAAGAAAGAGCAGATAGTTCAGAATACCTGAACTGACAGTCCGATTCTTATAAAGGAACTCAAAAACGTAAATGAAAAGAAAAACCATGACTGCACTGCCTGCAACCAGAGAGATGCT
>JBEKVK010000174.1:0-3560 GCA_049514075.1 Bathyarchaeia archaeon
GATATCGCTTTAGTCCTCAAATGCGATATCAGTAGTGATATTTATACTTGTTGCAACAAACCAAAGAGAAACGTGGAGAAAATGTGAAAAACTAACTAATCACTGTTCCAACTTTCTCGCCGTTTACCGCAGCCAAAATATTTTCAGGCTTAAACCCGTTGACCACTATAAGTTTGACAGGGTGTCGCTTCAGAACTTTGATTGCTTCAGGGTCAATAATTTGGTGTATCCCTGCTTTATGCGTATTTTCTTCAAAAACCTTCGACAAATCCTCAAAAGCTAAAGAATCAAGCTTGACGGCATCAGGATACTTTCGCGGATCTTTGTTGTAGACGCCTTCTTGATCCGTTCCTTTCACCAGCAAATCTGCGTTCAAGCGTTCGGCAACCAACGCAGCCACGGCGTCTGTGGTGATTCCAGGCTTTAAACCGCCCATCACAACAATCTTACCTTCGCTGAGACACTGCACAGCATCGTCAAGTGTTACAGCTACTTTGCTGCAGCCCACTTCGCCAATGCGTTTCAAGAACAGTTGAGCGTACAGTCGGGAAACTGAAATTGCAAGTTCATCCTGCCCAGGCATGTCCAAGCCAAGCTCCTTGCCGATTCCGATGAATTCCCGTGCCAACGCACCGCCGCCGACAATGACGGCCACCTCGTGACCTTGCGCCTTCACCTTTTTTATTAAGTCAGCATATTTGCCCATCAGTTCCGTGTTTACTGGTGACGCAACCACTGAGCCGCCTAAACGCACGACTAAACGCATAGATAACCATCCTTTCGTTGCTTACAATGTAGGCTGAGGTTAAAAATCTTTAATATTACAAAGCCGCTTTTAGGCCAATGTCTAGTTGAGACAAGATGGCATTTACAAAATCCTTTCAAGTAGAGGCATTAGCCCCTTTCAATTTCGATTTGACCGCTCAAATCTTTCGAAACGGGGATATCCAAATACGTAGTTTTCATGACGGTTTATTCAGTCAAGTACTCAAATTGGATGGTCAACTGGCACTGGTCCAAATAGCTTCGATGGGAAAAACTGTGGAAGAGCCAAAATTGCGGGTTGAGGTGAAAGCAAACAGCCCCTTAACTTCTAAAGACACACGGAGAACGGAGGAAGCCGTTAAATTCATTTTCAACTTGGACTTTGACCTTTGCACATTTTATCGAGAAATCAAAGACGACCAGGTGATGAGCCAGATTGCCAAACAACTGTACGGCCTGAAGAACCCGACAACCCCGACTGTCTTCGAATCCCTAGTTGACTCAATCATTGAACAGCAAATCTCAATCAAGGTTGCAATCTCTCTTGAAGAGAAGCTGATAAAGAAATTTGGTGACCGCCTCAACATGGAACGCGAAATTTACTTTGCGTTCCCAACGCCCCAAAATCTGGCAAGCGCAAGTGTGGATGACATTCAGCAAGTTGGATTAAGCAGGCGCAAAGCCGAGTACATTCATGAAGCGGCAGAGTTGATTGTGGCTGGAAAGTTGGATCTTGAACGCTTAAAAAACTTGGAAGACGCGGAGGAAATTATCTCGGAATTGGACGCTGTCAGAGGCATTGGGGTTTGGACGGCGGAGTTGACGATGTTGCGTGGGATGCAAAGGCTTGATATGTTGCCGGCGGATGACCTTGGGATTCGGCGGGTGATTTCAACTTACTATTGCCAAGGAAAGGCTATTGAGGCAACTGAGGCAAGAGAAATCGCTGTGGCGTGGGGACCATGCAAGGGGTTGGCTGCGTTTTATCTGATAATTGCGGAAGTAAGAGGTATCAAAGTTTAACTTGTTAACCTTTTCTTCATGAGGTTTATGCTTACAATAAAGAAGAAGACCGTGACGGCTATTACCCATGCAAAGCTGATGAGCAGAAGCATCGGAGTGCTTAGTCCGAGGATGGAATCAACACGTCCTGAAACGAGGCCCCGAGTCATGTTGACTATATGAGTCAGAGGCAAAACCGTCAAGGCAACTCCCTGCAGACCCTCAGGCAACTTGGATAACGGAAAGAAAGTGCCACATAAAAAGAACATGGGAGTCAAGAACAAGAATGAGGGAAAGTTAAAGAAGTCGATGTTTGGCGCAGCAGCGGTAAAGCACATTGCAATGGAACTGAACATTAGTCCGCCGAAGAACGCTAGCGGAATAACCAGCAGAAACAGCGGACTGGAAATCAAGCCGAAAGCGGCGACTACAGCCAAAACGATGGTTGAATTAATTGTTGCTCTTGTTGCGCCCCATAGAAGTTCTCCTGCAACCACCTCTTCGACACTTACGGGAGTTGCTACGATGGCGTCGAAAGTTTTCTGGAAGTACATGCGAACAAATGAAGCGAAGGTGCACTCGAAAAAGGAACCGTTCATAATTGCGATCGCCACTAAAGCCGGCGCAATGTAAGCTAGGTACGATTGACCTTGGATATTGGAGATGTAACCGCCTAAGCCTAAGCCGAAAGCCAGCAGGTACAAGATCGGTTCAAGCAAGGAGGGAAAGAAGTTTACCGTGATAGTTTTAGTGAAGACATCAAAGTTACGGTGCCAAACCTTCCAGACACGATACGTCAGCTTTGGGATGGCGAAGCGAGCGGGAGAGTTGCGAAGTTTGGGACTGGTCACTCTTCTCTTAGCCCTCTGCCAGTCAGTTTAAGGAAGACATCTTCTAAGTTAGCGGTGCGAATGGTCACGTTCGGCATTGGGTGCTCTTTGAGGTAGCCTTCGAAAACACCGTGGGGTTTGTCAGTGAAGATTTGCAAGCGATCACCCAGCCGCTCAAAGTCGCCGCCGGGAAAAGCATCTTTCAACGAAGGCAGCAGTTTCTCGTCGTAATCAACTTCTAAAACCTCCTCGCCGACATGCTTCTTCACAAGCTCTGAAGGCTTGCCTTCCTCGATGATTTTGCCTTTATCGACGATAAGTATTCGGTCACATAGGACAGCGGCTTCATCCATATAATGCGTCGTCAGAATGATAGTGACCTGCTTCCTCTTCAGGTTGCGCACTTCGTCCCAAGCCAGATGACGCGCCTGAGGATCCAAACCCGTCGTCGGCTCATCCAAAAGCAGGAGCTGAGGCTGATTAATTAGCGCCCTCGCAAAGATAAGGCGGCGTTTCATGCCTCCTGACAAAGCATCAATCTGAGAATCTTTCTTTTCTTCAAGCTGGAAAAACTTCAGCTGCTCAATCGACCTCTTCAACGCTTCATCCTTCGGGATGTCAAAGTAGCGGCAGTAAACTGTAAGGTTCTTAATGACTGTGAAGTCAGGGTCTAAATTGTCTTCCTGAGGCGCCACGCCAACTAATGCTTTTATTTCTCTGCATTGTGTGCCAACGCTAAAACCGGCGACTTTCAATTCGCCTGAGGTAGGCGGCAAAAAACAATACACCATACGAACCGTCGTAGTTTTGCCTGCGCCGTTGGGACCTAGAAATCCTACGCATTCGCCTTTGTAAACCTTAAAGTCAATGTGATCTACTGCCGTCACGTTACCGTACATCTTGGTTAAACCCTTGGCTTCGATCAAAACCTCAGCCGAACCCATAAAACATCAAAAATAAACT
>JBEKVK010000175.1:0-3535 GCA_049514075.1 Bathyarchaeia archaeon
CGGGTTTGATCCAAAATTTTGCCAGCATCCATAAAGTTTCGAACGTTAACCCTGTGCTTTCCCCGAACAAGCATACTGCGGAAACCCACAATTTCATCCATACTTTTCCCAAACCAGCGTTCAGGCAAATCATAAACGGCTGTGTCCTCATGTATGGGAGGCACGAGCGGACCCGCGTAAACGTTTGGGTAGCCGATTCTCCCGATGAACACGCTTGGAGGCGACATGCCCGCAATGTCTTCACCCATCAACGGAACGCTTTTGAGGAAATAGTTGACTTTAAGCATGATTGGGCAACGGGTTTTGCCGCAGAGAAACCTGGAGCCCTTGCAAAGGACACACAGGCTATCTTGAGAGCTCCGGGTGATGAGTTGGTCGGTATTTCCCAGCTTCGCCGCGTTCAAGATCTCTTTTAGCCAGTTATCTGAACCATGAACGTTTTGAGTAGTCGAAGCGACTGTCATGTTACACTTGCATGATGAACGCATCGGCTTGATATGTTTTTCCGAAAAAACGAGATGTTTCCAAGTCTTATCGTTGCTTGATGGTAGCTATCAACCTAGTTCTTCTAATTATCCTGCTGACAGGCGTTGGCAAGCGGCGGCTTATGGTGTCAGCGGCCTTCCATAATCCATAGAGCCCAGGAGGCGAGATACCAGCGTCGATAATTTTCAAGTGACCGTCCACCACCCGTATGTTATCGCACGTTATATCTAGCAAGCCATATTTGCCAGCTAAAGCCCGAATCTGCAGAAGTTGCTGCCGAGAAACGTTCACTTCCAACCCATACTCCTGTAAAATCGAGTATTTAGTGTGCCAAAAAACCCTTGCAAGATATACATGCCTCAAGTTCGGCGGCATTTGCCTGTAAACTCTATGGTCAAGTTCCACGGCTTGTGCTTTCCCGACTTTAAGCGCTAAATCGTGACTTTTATGTCGCAGGTGAAAAACTAGTTTATGCATGCCGAAATTAACCATCACTGCGTCTGGAAAAACATCAATGACCTTTTGCTGCAACAGATGCATTGGAACAAAGTTTCCTTTCTTTTCGATATAGTCATCAATCGATCCGTCAAGAATCCTTGCTTTAGCATGCAGCGATTTGAATTTCACAAATTAAAGTAGTGTTTTTCCTATTGTATAGTTTTGTGATTGCCAAGCGCCAACAACAACTTAAAACCAAAAAAATTAGCTATGCAGATTGCACCTGAAACTTTAAACCACGTAGGGGATGGCTGCAATTTGAACATGCATCTCCATCGAGCTAGGAGCAAGTTGCGGAACATGTTTTTGTAGCCAAGTTGACAGCTCCTTGCAGATGTGAGGTTTGCACGCAAACTTTCTTTTTTCGGCACTATACGACGGGCATTTTATGCATGGTATTTGCGCTTCTTGCTCGGTTTCCATTATAATCATTACTGCTTTGCGTAACAATTGATTTATCAGTTATGAACCCAAAATCTTGAGCTGCTGTTTATATTAGAAATCCCTGAGAAGGAAAGAAAGTGGCACTCAAGTCTACATCCACACTTGGGGTTTTAACTCGGAAAATCAACAATAGAACCCAAGAAACATAAATTTGTTACAAAGTAAGTTACGTTCACCCTTGCCAAACTCCCTTTTTCTTGGTTTTGACGAATGTACCCAAATCAAGTTCCTCAAAAGCTTTGTTCAGTTCTTCCTCAGTGTTCATCACGATAGGTCCTCCCCACGCCACAGGTTCCTTTAGTGGTTCTCCTGAAGCAAACAGAAAACGTGCTCCTTCTTTTGAGTTAATCCTAACCGAGGTACCTTCTCCAAAAACAGCACAATGCCCTAATGTTATCGCTTCATCTCGAACCTCTATTGACCCATTAACGACGTAGGCGAAAACTGTCCAATTCTTAGGTGCGTCATGTTCGAACGTTTTTCCAGCCATCAAATCCACATCAAAATATTCTACACCAGTTACTAAGTCTCGTACTGGTCCTTCCGTTTCATCTATCTTGCCGGCAATAATCTTAATCTTCACGCCATCTTTCTGCACTTTGGGGATTTGATCTTTTTCAATACCTCTATACCGGGGATCCATCATCTTCTTCTTAGCGGGCAAGTTTACCCACAGTTGAAAGCCCTGCATTAGTCCTTCATATTTTTGGGGCATCTCCTGGTGAATTATTCCTGAACCTGCCGTCATCCATTGCACATCTCCAGATCTGATTACGCCTTTGTTTCCCATGCTGTCGCCATGTTCTACTTCGCCTGTCCACATGTAGGTGACAGTTTCTATGCCTCTGTGGGGATGCCATGGAAAACCTTTGATGTAGTCTTTAGGGTTTTCTGATCCGAAATGGTCTAAGAGCAAGAAGGGATCAAGCGTGGAGTCTTCGTTGTTTCCTAGAACTCGTTTGAGCTTAACTCCTGCGCCTTCAAGAGTTAGCTGACGTTCTAATATTTTTTCCACTTTTCTTTCCAAAGAACAACACCTAATACTTACTTAGCAATCAAGAACTAATTATTCATTTTTTTGATGCATATCAGCCTGCCTGTAGACGAAAAAGAAGAGAAAGTTGGGCCGAGCTATTTGCTCAGTCCAAGCTGCTGCATTAGACCTACAACATCGTAAAATAATCTTTCTTCAACGATCTCGCCATTCTTCCACGTGGCGACGGTACAAAATTCAAGCTTTGCAGTCTTTCCGGTCGGCGGAATCATCTTTCCGTCTGCCCCTTTCATCGGGCCTTTCATTGTCACAGTCCAATCAGCAACGATGCATGTGTGATCTCCTTGGCCGAATGCGATCTTGTACGGGCTGTTAGTTAGTTTATTATCAAAGGTTTTAAAAAACTCTGTAGCTTCGACATCGTGGTTGGCCTTCCTATTGTTGGAAGAGGTTGAGCTGGCCAGTATACTTTAACGTCTTCTCTATGGCGTTTCTTGAACGTTTCCCAAAGTGGACTGCTGGGTCCTGCATTCCAGGCATCATCAAGTGTTTTCATCAACTGAAGGTTTTCCTTTTCACCCATGTCGTTCACCTAACTATTTGACGTGACATTTACCCTTAATAAACTTATTAACCGCGCGTTCGAGAAGTGGTCTTGCTGTAACTACATACGAGGAAAAAGCAAGGCAGTGCCGAAGACGAAATTTGGACTAAGCGATAGGTGATCTCTCCCGCAAATCTTTATTTATTCTTGCTACTGCAAATTAGTGCTCCTGTGCTAAACATTTATTGTTGCCTTTTTTTGTACGAAAATGCAATTTCATCAGTTTATTTTGCCTAATCTTGCAAAGTTTAAATATAAATTTTCCGTGATAGCCATTGAGCAAGCGGCGGGCAAGTGACGAACATATCGACAATGCCCTGCGCAACAGAAATCCCTTGATTGCTATAAATCTATTCTACATCTTGTCTGTGCCTTTTGCTCAATAGAAAAGTGAACTACTCGCCCCTTCCGGGGCGAGCATCTTCAATTAGGAGCGGTTGATGTATTCTTCGATTTTTGTGCTAGTCACAACGCCAGCAGTACGCACGGCATAGCCTTCAGACCACAAG
>JBEKVK010000176.1:0-3510 GCA_049514075.1 Bathyarchaeia archaeon
TGACAATGAATTTTCTCTACAGATTACCGCCTGGAGATGAACAGACTTTAATTTTTAACTTTAACACTACTTTGCCTTCTGGAAACTATACTTTTTGGCTTTCTACCTATGGACAAGGCGGCTTAGTTTCCTTCAATTTTGCCATCCCATAGTTATTACAAACTCCATAGAAAAAAGAGGTTTTGGATCGTTAAATTTAACTTGAGTAATAACCATGGAATGCGTGAGGCGAAGTAAGTATATGAGCCATGGAAGTTTTGCTACCGCTATTAACTGCATGGATGGGCGAACGCAGATTCCAGTTATCGACTACATTCGTAAAAAGTACAAGGTAGATTACGTTGATATGATTACGGAGCCTGGCCCAATCAGGGTTTTAGCGGAAAACACGGATAAGCCGACGATTGAATCTATCAAACGAAGAGTTGAAATCTCTACAGGAAAACATGGTTCAGTTCATATCGTAATTGTTGGCCATCATGACTGCGCTGGAAATCCCGTAGAAAAAGCAACACAGCTTAAACAAATTCTAGAGTCGATATGGACAGTTCGATCATGGGGTCTTATGGCGGAAACCCTCCGTCTTTGGATAGACGAAAAATGGGTAGCGCACGAAGTCACGTAAAAACAGAGGTTAGTCAAAAAGAATTCGACTAATTTGAGTCAGAGATTTTTACTGGAAGCCTAAAAAATGAGGATGCGGGTGACATCTCATCTGCGGTGAGGTTCAAATCCCATTCCTGCACTTTTCTGCATGTTTCCTGCTTGTTTCTCGCTATTTCCTGATTCTAAGCAAATAAAAGGAGGTAATTCACTTTGGTTGGGCTCCATCATCCAGGTAATAATATGGTTCGATATCTCCCAAGGTTCCTCTCCTTAAATCAACCGACTAATGACAATAGCTATGACAGCTATTGTTAACGTGAGGTAGAGTTCGCGGATTCTTTTTCTTCCTTCTTGCGGGGTCTGGCTTGTTAACAGCCTAAAAGTGAAGTAAACAACGCCTAGATCCGAGGCTGTCACCAAAGCAAAATAAAGGTTGCCTAGCCAACCTACTAGAAAAGGTAGAAAGCTCAAACTTACGAAGGCAGCGAACAGCAAACCCGAAACCCTCAAAGCGAAATTCCTTCCTTTAAGAATAGCTAGACTTCGGGCATGCCGTTGCTTGTCGCCTTCAATGTCCATGGCACCGCCGGCAATCTCCTCGCCCAAATCGAATAAGAACGCTAAACTACCAAAAGTCCAAACAATGCCATTAAACAAACCACCTACCACCAATCCTCCGAAAACAAAAGTGCTGGCCACCGAAAAAGCAACCACCATGTTTCCAAGCAGCCCCGTTTCCTTAATCCGCCAATTGTAAAGAAGACCGATTGTCCATATGACCAAAGCTACAATGAGCATAGTTAAATTCAAGAGTGCAGCCGCCAGAAACCCAGCAAAAGAAAACAAGCCTGCAACTAGGATTAGTTCAAAAACGGTGATTCGCCCCGATGGCAGCGGCCTGTCAGGGTGGTTGATTTTGTCTACAGATAAGTCGAAGTAATCATTAGTAATCATGGCTGTTCCTGAGATAAAGAAGCCTGTTAGAAAACCCAGAAGTAGCTGAGCAAATGTTGGCAGGTGACCAGACGAAATGATTTCGCCAGCTATCACGCAAATGCCCGCTGCCAATGGGAGCTCAGGTTTGAGCAAATCAGAAAACGCCTGCACTTTTCCCTTCATATTCACCTAATTCAACCTCAATTTACCGTATCCACATTAGTTTTCTTTATTTCTCTGCTGAGTAGCCAACCGCCCGCATATCCTTCGATAAGAGGAACACAAGGGAAATTACAGATATCCCTACTGCAGCGACTATAAAGTCGGTCTTAACACTCATGCTTTGGATTATAAAGGCACCCAAAACTTGCCCGACTGGCATAACCGCAAAACTCCCCAGTTGGTCAACACCGAAATACCTACCCTGCATCTCGGAGGGCACAATGAGCTGAACAGCGGAGAGCCAAGTTACGTTTGCATATCCAGAAATGACCCCGACGACGAGAAATAGCACAAACGCAACGATGAAGCTTTGAGTGAACGCTGACAAAAGCATTGTCGCTCCCGCCAAGAGCCCAGTGCCTCCCCAGACAATGCCCGCGTAAGCAACCGCCTTGGTTCTTCCCACTAGAAGCGCGCCAGGCGCCATCCCCACTGCAAAAGCAGCAAGCAAAGAGCCATAAACAGCCACGCCGCCGTTCAGCACATTCGTAGCGTAGACTACAACAAATGGTATCATCATGGCGAAGAATAGGTTGATAAATCCGGCTGAAACAGTCAGGTACAGCAGTCCCTTGTTAGAAGTTATGTATTTGACTCCGTCGGCGGCGTCAGAAACAAAACCTTTGCGAACTTCTCCATTAAGCGCTGTTAGACTGGGTTTCACAAGAGCACCAAGAGTCATAGACATAGTAAGTACAGCAGAGATGGCGAATGTTGTCGCGTTAATCCCTAAAGCGGCCACAGCGCCTATTGTCGCCACTATAGCACCGCCAGCCGCGCTTGCTACAGATTGGAAGACCGAATTTGCAACCTGCACTAGACCATTAGCGTCAGCAACTTCATCAGATTTAAGAATCGAAGGAATCACTGCTCTCTGAGCTGGGTTAAAAATTGTTGAGAAAGTGCCCAGAATAAAGGAGACTACCAGTACAAGGGGCAAGCTGAACCCTGCAAAATATAGATAGACCGCGAGTACTACAAGCCCAAGAGCTCTTAGCAAATCAGAAAGTATCATCAGCCATTTACGGTTCTGTCTATCAACCAAGGTACCACCGATCACACTCAGCAGAACAGATGCTACCGTACTTGACAGGGCAACGTAAGCGACGTCAAGCGCCGAACCAGTCGTGACGTATACCAGCCATGTGAGGGCCACCTGTCCAAGGGAAAAGCCCCCGGTGGAAGCGGCGCCCGCATAGAAGAGAAGTGTAAAGTTGCGGTTTCGGAGCACTCGAAGAAGACCCTTGCTCCCTTTCGATTTTGGTTCAGTCAAGGCTCAGTCCTCTCCTTTTGATTTGTCCAACAGCTAAGCTTTAGCTTTGAAACCGAAAACGTTTCAGCCATTCAAGCGCCTGTTTGTATTCATCGGTGAACAAATGTAAATCTTTTATGAAAAGAACTCCTACTTTGTGAGCCGTTTCATCCAGTATTTTTGAACTGGCGGCCATCCGCAGGGTTCATTGGCTCAAATCCCACTCGCTGCATCAACATAAGCAAAAATGCAAAAGGCATATTTCCGCAGGAACAGACGCATCCTTATCCACTCCCATTATCTTTGTAAACAAAAATTGAACGTTAACAGGTGATTTGAGCACAAGTTTCTTTTCAATAGTTTTTTAAGGCGATATGCCAATAACTTTCCAATCACTGTAGGCATTTACCTATGGTCAGGAGTTAACCACTATCCACATCAGGGGATGCAAAATATGAATAAAAAATTGCTCTTAGCCATTTTTGTAACGTGTT
>JBEKVK010000177.1:0-3487 GCA_049514075.1 Bathyarchaeia archaeon
AGTTCTTGTGTGGCTCCACCTGGGCAAATCCATCCGCAAAAGGCTCTCCCAAAGAATAGGGAGGAAGCGAATAGTGCTGCAAATACTAGTAAGCTTCCCGTGATAATTCCTTGAGAAGCTCCCATTATTATGAGATATGGCGAGAAGTAGTAGTAAATAACTGGAAACAACACGAGCATTATTATTGTTAGGATTTTTCTTGTTTGTTGTCGTTTCATTGTCGTTCAACTTCAATTTGGAACTGGTTCTGGGGCTTCATGCACTGTTCTATTTCTTTTTGGGTTATGTCTAGTTTGAGAGTGCCGTTGGCGCCTTCAATTTCAAGCATTACGCCTTCGACCATGTTGATACAGGTTAGTTTGCCGAGGCAACCTTCGAAGAATATTTGTTCGTTTTCTTTGTCTAAAAAATACATTCTTCTTACGGCACTTTTGGTTTTCATCTCAACTGAGAATGAGTGTTCTTCAAGTATCTTATTCAATTGTTTCGCCTCAAACATTACTGTGAAAGAAATGATGATAAAGCAAACTCAACAGAAAATATGAAATATCATAAACGACTATGAAGTCCTAAAAGATCCCAAACAAAGGGTTGATGATTATTGGAGAATTTCAACAATTTACTGTTTGAACTTTCAAGCGAAGACCGCTTAGACATAGTATTTTTGCTCAAGAAGAAACCTATGAAGTTGTCTCACATTTCAGACAATCTTAAGTTTACCGTTCAAGAAACCTCAAGAAATGTTTCAAGACTTGCCGAAGCAAAATTGATAGCCAAAGATTCAGACGCGCTATTTCATCTGACCCCGTATGGGGACGAGACTCTTTCTCAGCTTTCAGGACTTAGGTTTCTGTTCAAGAACCGAGAATACTTCCTAACCCATACGGCAATAGAGCTACCGAGTCAGTTTAGATCTAGCCTCGGAGTGCTTGAAAACTGTGAACCCGTCAAGGACGTAATGATAGCCTTCCGCAATGTTGAAGAAATGATTTCTAAAGCGGAGGAACACGTTTGGATTCTAACAAATCAAATTTTGGCAAGCTCAATTCCATATTTGCTTTCAGCGCTTGAGCAAGGAGCAGAATTTCGACTCATAATGCAGATGGACTACAATCCACCTAAAAGCATACATGATTTGGTCAACAACCCAGCCTTCACAAAGGCAGCCCGAAACCGCAAAATGGATTTCCGATTTCTGAACAAAATACCCATGTTTATGTGTCTCTCTGAAAAGGATGTTGCAGCCTTGGCGTTTCCTGACATGCAGGAGAAACTCGACTACACTGGGTTCAAGTCAGAAAAAAAAGAAATTCTCGACTGGTCAAAAGGTGTATATGATTATTATTGGAATAGAGCTTCCCAGCAAATCCCAGACCAACTAACCAACCCAGACCCAACAAGTTAAACCCTTGAGGAATATACTAAGCAACTAAAGCACAAACATTAATTTTGCACATCGACTGAACAAACGTTGGAAATTATTGATTTATTTTGCGTAAGTTGTTGCAACCTTTGGCTAATCAAGCATTTTTGGATTCTGAGTAGTCTTATATTCTTTTCACCACTCAAAGCTACACTTAAATAGTATATCGGAAACTGAAAAGTGCAGTAAGCATAGCAGTGTGCCGTCGTGGCTCAGCCCGGTAGAGCGGCTGGCTGTTAACCAGTCGGTCAAAGGTCCGAATCCTTTCGACGGCGCCACTTCCCAGTAGAAAAATGTACCAGAGCGCGTTTGCGCTCTTTCTTCTTCCTTTTTCCTTTTTTTGTTTTAGGCAGCCATACAGCCATACGGCTTAAGAACTTCTTTGCATGGACTGCGATTTCTGGTGCGGTCGTTGCTCTGAGCCCACCTTGGAGGGCAAGAAATCAATTAATTCAGCTAGCTTCAAGCGGTGCATGCTCAAAGTTGCAACTGGGTCTGATAGCATCAGCAATTATCTTGTTTACGGGCTTTCTGTTTCAAGCAATAGCGTTCAGGCATACGTTGACCACGCGAACACTTACATTGGAAGCCTTGTGCCCAGTTAACATCGACGGATCCGCGCTACCCGTTTGCGCTCGCAACAGAAGTAACCCGTTTTATAATCACCGTTGACGCCGTTTGCTTTCAAATTTTCAACTTGAGCGAATTACACTTTGCCAAAACCTTAATGCGAAAAGAATAGGACAATCAGTTAGATTCCATAAAGCTTTGTTTTCCCATCGTCATTACAAGATCTGCATAACTTTCTTGGTGCTATGGGTTAGAAGCAGAAGAAGCAGCCTTCGCCTCTTCTCTCTGTTGCGCGCATGCTGTTGAGACTTTGTGATGTTCTGATCAGAAATGACTAATGGATTTGGTGAACAGTCTTTTGTTTGCGTTGTTGCTGTGATTTTGTAGTCACAAGTTCTTAAATTCTCGAATCTTTCCCTGTGTACGTAGCAATTGGAGATTGATATTATGCCGCAATACGCTTTAATTGGAACTCATCCGCCTAACGTTTGTCCAATGACCAACAAAGCAGCAAGAGATATGGCGAAGAAAGCCTACGAACAGCTTCCCGCACTCAGCAAGAAACTCAACGTGAAACTTCTCTTAGACCTCCACCTTGACCCTAACCACAAAGCCCTCATGCTATTTGAAGCCCCTAACGCGGAAGCCGTTAGGGACCTAGTGACTATGGCTGGGTTCGTGTACTATTTAGACCTTGATTTCCACCTCGTCACCCCCATAGCGGAAATACTCAAACACGTAGATGACATGCCAACAATATACTAAGAACCAAAACCCCACTTCCCCTTTTTCATTTAATTCGATTAACCCTGGACATGAAATTCCAGCAGTCGCATCAACAGTTGTTTCCACAGCAACGGATGCAAACAATATTCGTCCCCTTAACAGAGCGTACAAATCATCAAGTAATCTTTGCATTGGGAAAAAGCTGACGCGTTGGTTTGTCCCTAAATTGAAACGCTCATACTAGAACATGGGTTTCGTATCTGGAGAATAAATCAAAACAAGGAAGTTTAATTCCTCGCCTTTTTCTAATCAGACTAAAACTTGGCGCCTTGTATACGGTAATTTCTTCAGGCATTTGAAATAGCGCAGCGATAACAAATTTTATATCATGGTTTTGCTTCTTTTTCGAGTAGACTTTGTGATATTTTATGGCAGTCAAACCAGATTTTATTGACTTGTTAAACCAAACGGTAAAATGCGAGTTCCAAGTTAAAGTACAGTATTTCCTGCAGAACGATAAAATCGAGAAAGTCATCAAAAAACAAATGACTGAAGATATCTTTGACAAAACAACTCACGATGCAATTGGAATCTTAATCCAAGAAATGAAGATGAAGATAGCATCAGCGAACGGCTTGATTTGTGAGGTGGAAGAATGAAGCGTGGGGCAACAAAGAATTTGAGAGTTGCGGGCATCCTTCTCGTTCTTTTCTTCTTGTTCAGTGCTTTCGCATTATTGCCTCAGCCTGTCCGAGCAGTAAATACGGT
>JBEKVK010000178.1:0-3456 GCA_049514075.1 Bathyarchaeia archaeon
CCGTAGTCACATGCTTCGATGCACCATCCGCAACCGTTGCATTTGTCTTTGTCAAGAACAATGTTCCCAGTATCTTCTGACTGTGAAAGTGCATTTCTGGGGCAAGCTGCTACGCATGCTGGTTCTTCGCAGAGTCTGCATGTGACTGACATGTTAGCAACTTGATTAACCCTGACGACACGTATCCGTGATTTCAACGGGTTGAAACATTTTTCTTTAGTGAATGAGCAAGCGTATTCGCATATTTGGCAGCCTACGCATTTTTCGGGGTCGACGGAAACGAATTTTCTATCGTGAATTTTAACCATTCTTAATCCTCTTTTCCTTCAATTATGCCCGAGAGATCATCCAATCCAAGCTTGGTTAGAACGTCTTTTGTTGGTACTCCATCCAATGTCCAGCCGCGTGCCAAGTAATAGTCGTCAAGGAGCAGATCAAGTTCCTCCTGGGTTACTACGGAGCCTTTCCCTGGGCCATCGTCTGAGATTGGTTGATTCATAACTTTCCATGGTAGCGTGTCGTCTTTGCGGCTTAATCCTTCTCGGATGTTGATTAGTCTGGCAAGGGTGTTTATCCGTTCGCCTGCAAGGCTCAACTCATCGGTAGTCATCTCGTACCCAGTTATCAGTTTGTAAAGCTTCGACATGTCCGGCAACTCCTTGAACAGGGTGCCTCGAGCATTCTTGCAAATTATGAGCGAATCAATTAGTGCGTAGATGTCTTCTGAGTCTTTGACAAGTTTGCCTCGGCCTTTTTCAGCTTTAAGGCGGTCAACTTTGCCTGAAATGTCAAACGCGTATGCGCCGCTTCGATTGTGGTCAGCTCCGCGGAATGAAACTGCAAATCCCAAAGCCGCGGTTTTTAGGCATCGTAAATCGTACCCTGTGACTTCTAATCCTTTGATGTTTTGGGCAAGCTTGTCAGAGTCTTTTCCAATTTTCGCTGCGGCCACTTTCACTCCGTCAGCCAAGATTTCGCCTATTCCCTCTCGTTTGCCTATTTTCTCGATAAGCTGCAGTAGTGCCACTTCGTTGCCGAAGTGAGCATCTATTCCGCCGAGTTCATCGTGTGTCAAGATGCCTTTTTCATGGCAATCCATAACGAAGCTAATCGTAACGCCCGTGCTTGTCGCATCTAAACCGTAGTAGCTGCACAGATCAGCAGCTTTGATTATTGCATCAAGTTTATCGACGCCGCAGTTCGGGCCAAGAGCCCAAATGTTATCGTACTCCATCCGTGCCATTGTTCCCTTGTAGGGTCCATCGTGGATAACCGCTTCATGTTCGCACCGCATTGCGCATGAGTTGCAAGCGATTATTTTTGCGATGTAACGTTCGTTAAGGATTTCGCCGCTTACTCTTTCAGCGTGGTCAAAATACGAGTTATTGTAGTTGCGAGTGGGCAAACAATGCAGTGCGTTTTGGATCATGACGTTTTCTGCTGACCCCAAAGTTCGATATTTTTGTGCCGCTGGACCCTTCATTCTTTCATGAAACTCTTTGACCATTTCAATGAATTCCTCGGGTTTAGCGACAACGATGTCTTTGGTTCCACGGACAGCGAACGCTTTAAGGTTCTTTGAACCCATGACTGCGCCAAGCCCCGTTCTCCCAGCTGCACGGGTTTTCTCATTAATTATGTTGGCAATTTTAGACAGTTTTTCCCCGGCCAACCCTATAGATGCAACGCGCACATAGTAGTCGCCAAGTTCATCCTTAACTGCATCTTCAGTTTCAGCAGGCGATTTACCCCAGATTTTTTCTGCATCAAGCAGTTGGACTGACTCATCATCAATCCAGAGATATGAGGGTCTTTCGGCTTTCCCGACTAAAATAATGGCGTCGTAGCCGGCTCTTTTTATTTCTGCCCCAAAGGTACCATGGCTAACTGCTTCGCCGACCGCTCCTGTTTCAGGTGACTTTGAAATGAATGCATGTCCGTTTCCGCCTGTTGGGAACATTGTTGCTGAGACTGGTCCAACTGCCAGGACCAGCGGGTTTTCAGGGCTAAACGCATCCACTCCTGCTTTTGAGTTGGCTAGCCAAAGTTTCATGCCTAAGCCGATGCCACCGATGTATTTCTTGGCGGTTTCCTCGTCTAGTTTTTCCACAGTTATTTTGCCTGTAGATAAATTCACGCGTAGAATCTTTCCTGCGTAACCGAGCAACCCATGTTCCTCCGTTAAATTTAGCTAATTACTCCTTTGGACAGTATATTAAGTTAATGGGTTTTAATTTTGAAATCAATGACTTAACCGTAGCTTTAAAGTCGACGTCATGAACTGGTAGACATAACGACTTTTTACATTCGCGCAGGAAAAACAGCGAGTTTAGGCAGAAAAAACATATGAGTCGCCACACTCAATCCATAATTCAGTTAACAGTGAGTCAAAAATGAAAGTAAACGTTCACTATCTGAGCTTAGTCAAAAGCTTCACCAAAACAAGCCAAGATGAATTTGACTTAGCTGAGGCTTCTCCCCTCTCGGAGCTTCTCTGTGTGATCGCCGAAAAACACGGAAAACCCTTTACACAAGAAGTTTATGACCCAACCAAAAAAGAAATGAAGCAAACCTTCGTAACGATGGTTAACGGCGTCTTAATGGACCAACTTCAGGGCGTCAACACGCCACTGAAAAACGGGGACAACGTAATCATAATGTCGCTAATGACAGGCGGCTAAACCTAGAAATAGACTAAGGCGGACAAACGTGGAAATGATGGCTAAAGACGAAAAAACCAAAGCCGTTTATTGGTTGGAGGATAAGCTTTACTTGAATATCACCAACCGCTGCTCTAACTGCTGCTTTTTCTGCCTTAAGAATTTTAAGCGGGGTGTTGGCGGCTTCAACCTGAAGTTCGCCGAGGAACCTAGCCTTAGCCAGATTATAGTTGAGCTTGAAGGGGTTTTGGGTATGCGAAACTGGGTTGAGGTGGTTTTCTGCGGTTTCGGTGAGCCGACGGAGCGGCTTGATATTCTGTTGGCGCTTACACAGTGGGTTAAGCAGCATTACGGTAGGCCAATAAAAGCTCGGGTAAACACAAACGGGCACGGATACTTGCTCAATCCGTGTAGAAATGTGGTGGCCGAGTTGCTAGCAGCGGGCGTTGACAAAGTAAGCGTAAGCTTGAACGCCGGAGACAAGGAAACATATAATCAGATTTGTAAGCCGACTTTCGATGGCGCGTACGAGGCAGTGATTGAGTTTATTCGGAACGCTAAGCCGGTTTTGCAGGTTGAGGCTACGGCAATAAGGATGCCTGAAGTAGATGTGTCGGATGCGAAGGCGTTGGCGGATGGTTTGGGTGTGGAGTTTAGGGTTAGGGAGTATATTCCCTGCTTTTTTTAGGCCAAAATATTTTAGGAATTAAGACCGCTATGCGTTTTGAAAAAAACAAAAAAGTTAGGGATAGGAGATTTTCTTTTGTTTAAGCTGTTGCGGTTACGGTGTAGGTTT
>JBEKVK010000179.1:0-3376 GCA_049514075.1 Bathyarchaeia archaeon
TACGGTTAACGGTGAGGTTACGATAAACTCTGACAAAATCTATAAAGTTAAGTCTATCAAAGAACTAAGAGAAACAATAGGTAATATAAATCAAGAAATGAATAAAATTGACAAACAAGTTCTAAAAATGTTTGAAGAAAGCAAATTGTAAGGCATCAACCGAAAGGTAACAGGGAAAAACATTTTAGCCCATCAACAGAAGAAGTAACAGAACCTAGATTAGGTTCTTTAATAAGCCCTATGTGCAGCGGAAAAATGTGGAAGCTCTTTGGTTGAAATAATTAAGAATTTTCTGTATGCGTAAATATGTGTGTGAAACTTGGTTTTAAGATTATGAGTATGCGTTGATTGTGTAACAAAACTCAGAATCATGAGTCTTAAATCATAAGTGGTAAATAGAAAACCCGCGAACAAAATTAACCTGAATGGTGAGTAACAATGTCTAGTGTTTTTTGCTTTGCCTGCGGAAAACAACTTCAAGGAACTCCTCAATTTTGCCCAGATTGCGGAACAGCCTTAATTCAAAACGTGCAACAACCACAATCCGCACAACCAGCTTACAGTTCTCCTAAACCCCGTTTCTGTCCGTTTTGCGGGGCACAAGTACCTGAGGGCTACAGTTTCTGTGGTGATTGCGGGCGCCAGCTTCCAACTAAAGGGGCACCTGTTGAACCAGTTCCGCCAACCTTTCAGTCCTCCAAGCCTCTTAACTTGGGCAATGTGCCACCCGCCTCGGCAGAGAGGAATCCACACGAAGTCAACATTAACTTAAGCCAGAAAAAGGCCATTCAAAGAGTCTACAGCGGTCCTGCGGGGATCACTCGAATATTCGGTTGTATTTTAGGCTTATCAGCGGTAATGGTCGGCCTTTTTGACGCCAACAATACCACGCTGGATCCCACGACTTTTGCGATTTACATATTGATGCTCAGCATCTTCGCCATCGCCTTCAGCGGGGTATCACGATCCCTGAGGCGCTCCACTAACCGAGTGTTGGCAGGAGGAAAGGTGATGGAAATGAACGGAGTGCCAAACATGAATCCCCAAGTCTCCAAAGAAGTTGCTAGGTTCAAGCCCTTACGGTCTAAAATCATCGATTTTGGAGGAACACAGTTCATGATGCCCTCCAGATGCACCAACCTCCTCCAGTCTGGCAGTTTGAACAAACTTGTTTATGCAGTTGGAGATGTTCATCCTAGCGGATTTCTGCAAAACATCATGTTTCTCGGTATCAACCAAACGAACTTCGACAAGGCTATTCGCGGAACTATGTCAATTGCAGGATCGGGCGTAAGGAGCAATTGGTCAGCTGCTAAAAAGAGGAGGATGTGAGCACAGTGAAAAAAATTAGGCAAGTTTCAATACTGGTTGCTATTGCTTTACTCGCTGGTTTAGTAGCTATCTTTCTTGTCAGTTCAGTTCCCGTTAGGGCACAGCAAGACAGTAGCGGATTCCCATCGATCACCGTTGAAAGCTACACCTATGGTGGAGTCAATTACGAATATGCTGGAGGAACAATCCCAGTAGGCGCCACTATAGATTTCAGAGTGTGGGTCGACCTGTACAATATAGACCCAGTCACGATCGGCTACGGCGACGGAGCATCAGATTCTTACACTTTCAATGGAGCATTCACACATGACTTCTACCACGCCTACCAATCTGCAGGAACGTATGCTCCAGTAGCCCAAATGCCAACAGACTCTGGAACTTTTTCAGGCTCCGTGTCTCAACCAGTAGTCATCGGGGATAGATCGACCGCTTCTACCGGTGGAGGAGGCGGAGGCTTCTCTGAACCTAACTTAACTTTCAATTTTTCGGAACCCTTAACCGTTTTCTCTGTAATCATAGGAGTCATCGCTGTCCTCGTGGCGGTTCTTCCTGCTGGAGCCGGAGCAGTTCCGATTCAAGCCGCATCTTACCCTTCGCCAACCGACGCCGTTGTTCTTGGTGAGGCAACAACTCCGCAGCTTCTCAGGTCGCCAGAAACTGAAAAGCAAGAAGAGGCAAAAACGCACTACAAAGAATGCGTTAACTTAAAGGCGAGATATGAAGATGCGCGTAAACAGGCTGACTTTGCACGGGCAATGGAGGAACACACTCGACAACTATTAGCAAATACTATGCTGAAACTACCAAAAGAATACTTGAAGGAATATCTAAAGGATAAAATCAAAGATGCCGCTACAGAGATTCCGATAGACGTGATGATGGCCTTCATAGGAGCTGAAGAATTAGAAGTACTAGCGGAGATCTGTAAGAAAGCGGCAACAACGCTCGTAGCGGAAGACGGACAAGGCATTGTTGCCCAACTTTGGGAAAATCTCCAAGGATACACTGCGGCGCGTGATGAAGCCAAAAGACTCGAGGATCTTGCCAACTTCTGGTTCAACGATTTCAAAGGCACATGCCCAGACTGGTTTAACTAAAGATCGTGGCTGTAAGTTAGAACAACCAGTGAGAAGAAGCTGAAATGAATCCGCAATCAGGAATTACATGAGCAACCCGTTAAGCCCATGTAATATCGGTTGGTTGTTGTGCCGCTGAGTGCCAACAAATATTTTAATAGCTTTGAATCAAAAGGGAGTGAGGGTTGACCTGTGAAAAAGAGCGTTAAGACTCTTGTCTGCTCGATTCTCTTTATCTTTATTATGGGGTTAAGTTCGTTAGCCATACCCACTGGATATGCACAATCTCCTTACTCGACTCTTGCCCAAGCTTTGAACGCGACCATAAACAACGTTAATTGGAGTACCGCCGACTCTTGGACTTCAACCTGGGGAATAATACTTGGGGGTCAAGGCATGTCGGCTTTTGATAATGCCATGAGTCAAGATTTGGCTAGTGGAAATTATAATGATGCATTGTTTGTTGCGCGACTCGCACAAATCAGCGGATACACTTCACCCACAATTTCTTCAGGAACTTTAACTGCACTCACAGATATGCCCATGGCAGGAAGCTTGCCTGACAATTTTGATGCCCAGAGCTATGGTGACCCAAACAGCGCCTGTTACTTGGTGTACGACCGTTACCTAATATGGGCATACCAATACGCGCAACAATACGGCTTAACAAGCAAATGGAATGCCCAACAAGCTTTCACCGATTTTTCAAATTTATACAATAAACCACCGATCAATTCACATTCCGGTGAAATGTTATTCGCCGACCCACCTGGAAACTGGGCCTACTCCTATTCGAGCAGGTATTATGACGAATACGCCGAAACATTGAGCGTTTTTGTCCAATTGGCTGAAATCGGGGTTCCAGGAGCTATGGCTTATGCTGACAAGGCATGGGCTGGTGTACAAGCTCTTTGGAACGGAAAATACTACGAGTACGATGCCAGTTGGCCAATCATTGAATGCGAAAG
>JBEKVK010000180.1:0-3320 GCA_049514075.1 Bathyarchaeia archaeon
TGCTCAAAGCTGGAGCGGTTGTAACGGCCATAAACCCTCTTTATCGGGAATGCGAAGTTGAGTACCAACTGGAAGATTCAGGAGCACAAACCATTGTGACGCTGGATTCGCTTTATCCAACTATAACGAAAAGTAAGCAAAAAACCAAGCTAAAAAACGTCATAGTGACAGGCAAAGATGAATATTGCTATAAAAAAACCCGCGCCATTGATGTTCCAAACACCATAGATTTCCAAGCGTTATTAGAAAAAGAACCAAGCAATCCTCCAAACGTGAAATTGAACCTAAACGAAGACTTAGCAGCTTTGCAGTATACGGGCGGCACTACAGGAACAGCGAAAGGCGCCATGCTAACCCATACCAACCTCCTATCCAATGCATTATCCTTCGCCGCTTGGATAAAGGGGACAACAGCCCAAGAAACCTTCCTAACCGCGCTGCCCCTCTTCCATATATACGGAATGACAACAAGCATGACTGTACCCATCAGCTTAGCGGCAAGAATGGTTTTGATGCCACGGTTCGAGCCAGCCAAAGCTTTAGAAGCTATCCAAAAGCACAGGGTCACGGTTTTTTGTGGTGTCCCAACCATGTACTCGATGCTTTTAGCTAACCCCGAATTGGGGAAATATGATTTAACTTCGATTCGGGCCTGCATTTCAGGCGCGTCACCGTTGCCGCCGCAAACCCAAAAACAATTCATGCAGGCGACAGGCGGGTCTTTAGTTGAAGGATACGGTTTAACGGAGGCGTCCCCTGTCACCCACTGCAACCCCGTTGACAGCAGTATGAAAATGTTGAAAGTCGGGTCAATCGGATTGCCCCTGCCAGATACAGATGTGCGAATAGTGGATTTAGGCTCAGCCGCAAAAACTCTCGGTGTAGGCGAAACGGGAGAGCTTGAGGTGAAGGGACCACAGGTCATGAAGGGTTACTGGCGTAAGCCGGAGGAAACCGCTTTGGTTCTGCATGACGGGTGGCTTCTCACAGGGGACATCGCACACATGGATAAAGATGGCTACTTCTACATTACCGACCGCAAAAAAGACCTCATCAAATACAGTGGCTACAGCGTTTACCCGCGGGACCTCGAAGACCTCCTCTACGAGCATCCAGCCGTTGAGCTATGCGCGGTCATAGGGAAACCTGACCCGTTGGCAGGCGAGATCCCGAAGGCTTTCATAGTGTTGAAAGAAGGCGCGTTGGTTTCGGCGGAAGAAATCAAATCGTTCGTCAACGACAAGGTGGCACCGTATAAGGCGATCCGCGAAGTGGAATTTAGGAAAGACTTGCCTGTCAGTTCAGCGGGCAAAGTTTTGAAGCGCCAACTCCGGGAAGAAAAACGGTAAATCCCTTAAGCGTTGTCGAAATGTATAAGAGAAAACCTCTGTTTTGAGTTATGGCAGGTTTATCTTTGCGCGTAAAACTCAACGTTATTGGTATCGTTCAAGGCGTAGGGTTCCGCCCTTTTGTTTACAGAATTGCAGTTGCAAACTGTTTAGTTGGGTACGTTCGGAATAGGGGCGATGCAGGGGTTGAAATCCTGCTGGAGGGTGAAGTGCAAAATGTTAAGAGTTTCATGCGTGACCTAACCCGGAAGAAGCCGCCGAATGCGCAGATTGAACGAGTCAAGTCGGTTGAGCTTTCAGGCGCAAACCAGTTCAGCGAATTCACGATATGGAAAAGTTCCGATGAGGCGGAGCTTTCAGGTTCAATCATACCGCCTGACATTGCGATTTGCAGCGAATGCCTTGCCGAACTTCGTGACCCCAAAAACCCACGGTACGAATACTTCTTTATCACCTGCACCAATTGTGGGCCGCGTTTCACGATTATCGAGCGGCTGCCTTACGACCGCGAAAACACCACCATGCGAGAGTTTCCGCTTTGCGGTTTCTGCCAGCGTGAGTACGATGACCCGGTAAACAGGAGGTTTCACGCCCAAACTGTGGCTTGTCCACCCTGCGGACCAAAAGCTTATCTTACAACATGCAGCGGCGAACCCGTGGACGCCAAAGACCCTGTGCGGGAAGCGGGAAAGCTTCTTTCTGAAGGCAATATCTTGGCGATAAAGGGGTACGGCGGATTCCATGTTGCCTGCTCAGTCATGCGGGACAAGCCTTTGAAGATGCTTCGAAATACGAAGCATAGGCGCGAAAAACCTTTCGCAGTGATGGCAAGAAACATAGAGGCTGCGAAAATCTTCGCTGAAGTAGGTTCGAAAGAGCAGGAGCTGTTGCAATCTCCGATGCGGCCAATCGTGCTGCTTAACAAAAGCAAAGAATACAATCTTTCTCCTCTGACGGCCCCGAACTTGCATAACGTCGGGGTCATGTTGCCCTATACTGGCTTGCACTATATGCTCTTTGACAGAGTTGATGATCCCGCATTTGTCATGACGAGCGCCAATCCCCCGAACCAACCCATCATATTTGACAATGAGGAAGCCCTCAAAACTTTGGGCGGCACAGTAGATTATTTTTTGTTTCATAACCGCAAAATTGCTCATCGATGTGACGACTCCGTTATGCGTGTCCATGGGAAAAGCCAAGTCTTTCTTAGGCGAAGCAGAGGTTACGCTCCGGCGCCTGTGAGGATTAAGACGAAGTCAAAGCGTTGCGTCGTCGGGTTAGGCGGTGAACTCAACAACACAGCCTGTGTCTTGTTTGAAGACAAAGCGTTTATCAGCCAACACATCGGTGACGTTGAAAACGTAGAGACCCGCGCCTTTCTGCAAGAAGCAGCAAACCATCTTTATCATTTGACTAACTGCCATGCTGAAACTGTTGTTTGCGATTTGCATCCTAAATTCACGACGACAGCTCTTGCGAAGGAAATGGCGGAGGCTGAAGGATTACCTCTTGTTCAAGTTCAGCATCATCATGCTCACGCTGCGGCATTAATGGCTGAGCATAATTTGGATGAAGCTGTTAGCGTAGTTTGCGATGGGTATGGATACGGCTTAGATGGAGGCGCTTGGGGAGGCGAAATATTGTTCTGCACGCGCGAGTCGTCAAAGTTCAAGCGATTGGGGCATTTGGAGTCTCAGCCCTTGCTCGGAGGCGACGTCGCGAGCCGTTTTCCGCTCCGTTTAGCTGCTGGAATGCTTGCGAAAGCAGGCGTAGACGTTGAGCCTTGGCTGATGGAAAACAAGTCGCATCTGCCTTTCGGCGAAACCGAAGCTAACCTAATTCTCAATCAACTCGGGAAAAGTTCTGGGTTGATTGAAACAACGAGTTGCGGACGAGTTCTTGACGCTGCCGCAGCTGTTTTAGGCGTTTGTTACGAGCGAAGTTACGAAGGGGAACCCGCAATGAAAC
>JBEKVK010000181.1:0-4141 GCA_049514075.1 Bathyarchaeia archaeon
GGGTTATCAACCTCTTTAAGAATGATAAGTGCGTCAAGGTGCTCGTTTTTAAATTTCTTCACAAACGCGTTTAAACCTTGACCAGTAACGTTGTCACCGAGACACATGATAAAGGAATCTTGGCCCAAGAAACGCTTAGCAGTCCTGACTGCGTGCGCTAAACCAAGAGGCTCCTGAGGAATATATGTAACTGCGAGACCCCAAGCTGAACCGCCGTTAACGTAGTCCTTAACATACTGCCCAGTTTCTGGCGCAGTGATTATCCCGACTTTTTTTACAGCCGTCGCAGCCACTTGGTCAAGAACGTACCCCAAAATTGGTTTGTTAGCCACTGGAATAAGCTGTTTGGCGCAAGTAAAAGTTAAAGGCCTAAGTCTGGTGCCTTTTCCCCCGCTGAGAACAAGTGCCTTCATGAATATCCCAAACGCATATGGTTTTAACTATGACCTACTTTTTCCACTTAAAGGTTATGTAAAATATTTCTTTGTGGTTGCATTGACGCAATCACATAATCGTATTAACAATAAGAAGAATAACAACTCAGAGACCACTAATTTTATCGGGTGAACGAAACGCAAACCCAACTCAAACGTAAAGTTAACCATTATTTTGCGAACCTCACAAACAAATGCAAGTTCGCTGATTCATGCAGTTTATTCGCTAATTCAAACTTCACATGCGCAAAGGACGGCGGAAGCTACTGCGGCAAATACAGAACACTGACCAGAATGGCACGGAATATTACCGCCAAAACAAATTAATGGAAATTCACTAAAAACCACTAAAGTAAACAAATCGCTCAAAAGAAATGTGGGAACCTAATTGCTTATTGGTTCATCCGATTTGGATGCGCCCATTAGTTTTTCCATAACTTTTAACAGAAAACGTAAGAGTCCACGAAGAGGCCCAAGCGCATCAGAGATTTGGCGAAGAGTGCGCATCAGAGATTTGGCGAAGAGTAGTTAGGTCGCCTCGATCGATAGTCCTGGTTGCTATCGCAGCCAAAACGAAGATTATCGGGAAAGCAATTACACCGATAACTAACTGTTGCAATGGTATTGAGACAAACCTGAACGCTGTCAAAGGCAGCTTCGAATTCAGTAGGTAAATTGAAATGGCAGCTATGCCTGAAGAGAGCAAGATCTTGGCTGAAGACAACCAATCCACTGAAACACCGAATTTCTTCTTTAAAAAGCTTAAACCAACGAATAAGCTTGGAAAACCGACAGTTAAAGAAGCAGTAATCAGACCTACTACGCCGAAGCTTCTAATCAGAAGGAAACCAACTGGAACACCAATGCCAACTTGAAGGACAGAAAGGCCCAAGTTGAATTTTGTGAAACCTTGTCCCAACAACAAGTTACTCATACTTAGACTTCCCAAAGCAGTGTAAAGGTAAGTTACTGAAAGCAACGCCAAAAACAATGGAGCCGAAGAATAACTGTTGTGATAAATGAATCCGACGCCGGGCTGTGCAAGAGCGATAACTAAGGCTGCAACTGGCACGACAATAAGCGAGGCAAACTTCACTGAATATTGAAAGACAGATTTCAAGGTATCATGATCTTTTCGGTAGTCCAGTTTTGAGAAGGCGGGAAACAGCATGGTTGTAACGGGCGTAGCAAAGAAAGTTATTAGAATCGAGAAATTAATAGCCAAGTTATAGTTTCCGATGAGGGCGTTGTTTGTTACATAAAATGCAAGTATGTAACTATAGAATACAGTTAGTAACCCGGTAAGTATGGCGCCAATTGAAACAGGTATACCATACCCCAACATGGTTTTGATTGTTGAAGAAACCTCAGTTCTTGTTGCTGATTTAGGTAACAACCTGTAAATGCTCCATACCAGAATTACTCCCGCTAACCCCGCGATGAGAGCGGAAACGGTGTAACCAGTTATTGCACCAAGAGTTCCAAAACCTAAGAGCACAAGTCCGATTATCAAACCCGTTTTGATGGTTGACTGAATTATCAGCATGAAACTGTAATAATGCATTATTTCCAGTCCCGTGAACGCGGCAGTTGCGGAGTTCACCAACGCCCCAGCCAGGACGAAGAAGGATGCAATTTGAATTAACGGGACTATTGTGGGGCGGTGTAGGCTAGTGGCAATGAAAGGGGAAAGGACAAATGAGAGGATTGAAAGCGATAAGCCGAGTGCGATCTCGAAAACTAAGCCTGAGACGATTATGCCTCTTATTTTTGCTTTGTCTTCAACGTTGTACTGTGCAGAATATTTAACCATAGCCGAGTTAACTCCGCAATCTCGAAACGTGGCGATTAGGGTCGGCCCGACTATGGCTATTGAATATAAACCATAGTTTTGTGCACCAAGAATGTAGGTGATAACTAGAATACCGACGAAAGAGATGACTGTGGAGGCAACTAAACCCCACATGAGGTTGAACCCGCCTTTTGCTGAAATCTTCGCCATCTCTGTACCTTTACTCATGGTCTTTCCCAAGTTTGCTCGTAAATGTAAAGTTAAACTATCGATGAGGAGTGCTTGCGTTTATCGCTTTTGGTTCCATTCGCCAAATCCAAAGTGCAGAAAACTATCTTATTAATTTGCGAGGGCAATTAACCGAGCTTACAGAACGTTTTTTCTGAGATTTTCAGGCATCCAAGTTTGAATATGAAACGGCACTTGACTTGCGTTAGTTGCCTAAGCCTATGGCAACAAACTTGAGCTTTTTGCGGTATTTCTCAGGGTCATACATCCTTCGTCCGTCCACAAGTATGGGCCGCTTCATATTTTCTACGTAGTCTTCAGGAGTCAGTTTTTTGAATTCACTCCATTCGGTGACGATTATCGCGCAGTCCGCTTTTTTGATACAGTCAAGCGCCGAAGAAGCGTAGTGGATTTTACCGTTAAAAATCGATTTTGCGGTTTGCAAAGCAACTGGGTCATATGCCGAAACGTGTGCCCCCTCTTTTAGCAACTGGTTTATTATGGGTACAACTCGGGCTTCTCTCATGTCGTCGGTGTTGGGTTTGAATGCCAGACCCAAGATAGCTATTCTCTTGTCTTTCAAGCTGCCCAATTGCTGTTCGCAGAATTCTACGGCTTTGAGAGGCTGCGTGTGGTTTATGTTTTCAACTGATTCTAAAAGTTCAGGAGTATAGCCTAAGTTTTTTGAGCAGGCAATCAGGGCTTTCACGTCTTTGGGGAAGCATGAGCCGCCGTAGCCTAAGCCTGCGTCGAGGAATAGGGGTCCGATCCGTTTGTCTAAACCCATGGCTGCCGCCACCATTTTAACGTCTGAGCCCGGAATTTTCTCGCAAATGTTGGCTATTGTATTGATGAAACTGATTTTTGTGGCTAACATTGTGTTGCTCGCATATTTGATTAGTTCAGCCGTAGATAAGGTGGTTCTAATCAAGGGGGGCATCTTGGCACTGTAAAAGTCTCTGTATAAATCTTCCAAAGTGTCGCCTGACCGCTTATCATACGATCCTATAACGACGCGGTCAGCCTTTATAGTGTCTTCAAACGCGGAGCCTTGGCGCAGGAACTCTGGGTTCATGCATATACCGAACTGTGTACCGCAGGTTTTGAGTGATTCTTTTTCAATTATGGGTTTCACGGTGTTTTGAGTCGTTCCGGGGATAACGGTGCTTTTGATTATAGTGACATGGTAATTGTTTTTCTTTTTTAATGCCTTGCCTATATCGTGTGCGGCTGATTCCATGAATTTGAGGTCGATGCAACCATCTTCCTTGCTCGGGGTCCCGACTGTCACAAATGTCAAATCTGAATCAGCGACGACTTGCTCAGTTTGATTAACAACACATTTTAGATTGCCATTCTTAATGGCTGCCTCTAGTTTTTCCTTGAGCCCAGGCTCGTGAAATGGTGGGATACCTTGATTGATTTTTCTTGATTTTTCATCGTCTAATTCGCACGCAGTAACTTTGTAGCCTTTGCTTGAGAATCCCACTGCCGTGCATAAGCCCACATAGCCTGCGCCTATTATGGAGATTTTCGGTTGGTTTTTCAAGAGGTAAGCCTCGGATAAGGTTAATTTGATTTTAATATTCAGGTTAAATATATATTGGTTCATTCTGAAAGATAAAGGCAAGAGTGAGATTCAGTGATCCGCAAGGTTATCATCCCAGCTGCAGGATTGGGAACCCGT
>JBEKVK010000182.1:0-3640 GCA_049514075.1 Bathyarchaeia archaeon
ATTGACATTTTTATGTTTAATGAATTTTTAATCGATTGAACTTTATTTAGGAATTTTGCAAAATTTTACATCTCAATTTGGACATATAAATTTCAATCAACTAAACCAGCCTTGCTTCTCAATAAGGAACTTAGCGTTCAAACAGTGAGAGCCAAATGGAATTTTCTGCCTTGCCATTTACTTCAGCCTAAAAATGAAACCCACATTCAATAAGGTCAACTGCTTAGTCAACAGCAAAATAGTTTGATGCACGACATCGGCGGTTTCGCAGGAGGCAAGACAAAATATTTATTCGATTATTTCGCCAACTCCGGCTTTTTCACCGACCTGGGTCACCTTTATTTTCACGCGGTCTCTCGGCTTGGCTTTCGGCACCGTAATAATGTAGCCTTGAATTTTTGACATTCCGTCTCCACTTGGACAAACATCGGTAATGTTCACTTCCAATTCCTCACCCAAGGCAACTGGGGGTTTCTTCTCAACGTGTTTAATCTTGAATTTTCCCCCTCGAACCCTTCTATGGACCATACAGAAACCTTGCCTTGTTCTTTGTAAACAAAGTTAACCGCTTAAGTCTTACGCAACTCATTCTTTATTTGTCACAGTGTTCGTGGGCGCTGCATGGTCAGTTGTTTTAAATTGTGTTAAGTTTTTGGGTTAAATGAGTATTGGATTATCCAATTTTAAAAAGTAAGCAAAAGAGGGATGTGTTCCCTCTTGGCTAGGAGGAAACTTCCTCCGTTTTTCAGTTAGGAGCTCTCCTTTCTCCTTAAAAAAATATGTTCATTCATCGCTTAAAAGGCATATTTCATTATCAGGAATATATCCAGAGACTACCCTGTAGAGGCGTAGCCAAATTAAGGATTGAACTGCTATATTCTGTCTAAAACTTGGGCAAGAAGGAAAGATAGGATAAAAAAATCTTAAATCTGAATAGCGTAGAAATAGGTCTAACGCATATGACGGTGAATTAATTGTTTGTGAGAATGGCAACTCCTGAAGATTCAGAGCAGGTGGCTCGACTTAACAACGAACTAGCTCTTTGCCATGTTTCTTATCATCCCCTGTATCGTCTAAAGGAAAACGCGTCTGAGCTGAGCCTCGTCTATTTAAAGGATAAAATTGGAAAATCCAAGTCGGGAGATGACCTTGTGCTCGTCGCCCAAGACAAAGACATAGTTGGATACCTGATGTGCAGCATCAAAGATCAACATCCGAGTAGGGAAATTCAAAAGATAGGTCATATCGGAGGGGTTTACGTAATTCCAAGATATCGCTGTCGGGGAATCGCCGCGGCACTCATGAAGGAGGCTTTGAAATGGCTGAAAAAACGTAAAGTTGAATACGTCGACCTGAACGTTGATGTCCAAAACACCGCAGCTGTTGCAGCATGGACTGCTTTGGGGTACAAGCCATACCAGTACAACCTCATCCAAAAATTATGAGCGTCTGACTCATGAGCTTTTGAGTTGTTTAGGAAAATTTTTAGGAGAAACCAGCATTAACCCCTTCATAATGAGGATCGAAGTCGAAAATCACTTCTGAACCTCAAAAATAAACAAATCATGAAAAACACGGGGTGTCGGACGGTTTATAAGATTATCAAATTCACCGACGGACGAACGGCGACGCTGGATTGGCTAGAAGAAGACGACTTGCCAGACCTTGTGGAAGCGCTTAACAGTGTAATCCGCGAAGACAAGTTTCTCTTGGTGAACATCGAGATAATCGATGTGGAAGAAGAACGAGAGTGGTTTGAGCGAAGTACGAAAGCAGGCATGCTTTACTTAGTAGCGAGAGTCGATGGCAAAGTCGTCGGAGGCGCAAGTATTCATCCTTTCACTGGCAAACGTTCGCACGTTGCCGAATTTGGTATTTTCATACATGATGGCTTTCGCAACATGGGGTTAGGAACAGAACTAACGAAGACGTTTATCGAAATTGCCCGCAAAAGCCGGTTCGAAATCATTCAGCTTTCCGTCTACACAACAAATGAACGAGCGTTTCATGTTTACCAAAAATGCGGTTTCAAAGAATGTGGCAAATTAACTCGTGATGTTAAATTTGCAGATGGAACTTACTCTGACAGAATATTGATGGAGTTACCTTTGAAAGAGTGAATTTGAAGCTGCTTTAACTGCAGTATAGATTGGACTGCTGACAGAGGAACAGAAATTTCTAACTTTTCCCTGTTTGTTTCAACACAGTTTTCCTAGTAAAAAAACCGTACCGATTATAGAAACCAAAAGCCTGTTCGTTTCCAGTAGCAACCTCAACTATTTTGGCTACTGTACCTTTCTCGTCCATCCAAGCCAAAACCCTTCTCATAAGATTATCCCCAACACCCAAACCTCTGTAAGTGGAAGCAACAAATAACGATTCAATTTCACCTGTCTTGTCTTCATCAATGCTGCTTACACAGTACCCGACGTTCTGGCCTGTTAAGACATCTGAAGCAATATCCACTCTTAATTCGGCGCTCGCGGCTTTTTTTAGCCAATAAGCCTTCCTTTTTTCAAAAGTCATTTCAACGTAATCCTGTTTGAAACATGGGGATAACTCAAGATGATGTTGATTCAAAATTTGCCAAAGCGACCTGATATCATCTAGCAAAGCTTCATTGCCACAACTGTACCGTATTTTGGGCTTGTTCTGCATGTCTTCACTTACCAAAGAGTAGTGATTGTAGGATACTATGGTCCTTTAGCGGTTTTTGTCAGTATTTTTGGTTCTTTCCATTCTTCTCTGAGAATGCTGTACAAAATAGAGTCTCTGAATTGTCCTCTGAGGAAAAAGGGTTTGCGAATTGTTCCCTCCATCTTGAAACCTGCTTTTTCCAAAACCTTCTGTGAACCAACGTTTTTCACATCAGTTTGGGCTTGTATGCGCCCTATACTGTTTGAAAGAAACAAGTAGTCTACCATAATGTTGACAGCTTCTGTGCAGTAGCCTTTGCCTCTTTCAGTGGGAACCATGAAATAACCTATTTCCAATTGTTTTCCCGCAGGATGAATTACGTTGAAATGCCACATGCCTCCAATTCTGCGTCCATCTTTATCTTCAATGAAGAATTCGGTTTCTTGAAACTTCTTTTCTCCATAATTCTTCTCCATCTCTGTTCTGGACATCTGCATAAGAGGATTGTATTTACCGAAAACCTCAGGGTTGTTATACCATTCTGCGAGAAACGCCAAATCCTCTTTCTCAACAACTCTCAGATTCACATTTTTGCCTTCAAGCAACCTGAACACCAATTCAAAATAGTTAAGTCGGTTCAGCTATAACTTTTTCGCAATGAGGGTTCAGCTATAACTTTTTCGCAATGAGCGTTGACTGCTATCTGACGCCATTTCTCTTTGCTAATGAAGCCTTACTGAAACGTCTCCTTGCACTAAAATGGATTTTGTAACTATGAAAACTGAGTATCTGAGTTTATCGCAGACTTCCAAAATATTCAGGAAACACAAGCTTTAACGACTTAAAAACCAAAAAACATCCCTGCCGGGGGAACTCCCCACGGTTTTACTTATAGCAGTGCAAGGGATGAGATTTGCACCCACTGCAGTGGAAATACTGTCGCTTCCTCATTATATTCAAAATCAAAGGTTAGGAACGATCTCTTTATTTGAGTTAAGGCAAA
>JBEKVK010000183.1:0-3592 GCA_049514075.1 Bathyarchaeia archaeon
CAACTCTACAGTGCCGATTGCCCACGCCACCAAGACCGATATGACTGTAACGGTTAGGTTGTAGTAAATTTTGCGTATGGGATTAAGGAAGGCCCAGCCGTATGCGAGACGCATCGCAACCCCATCTGCAGTGTCAACGGTGACCATTCCGCAAGTGAAAAGCAATGGAAGAACCAGTATGTAGTACAGCGGGATGCTGGTGGAGACGCCGATTCCGACGCTGATGGCTATGAGAGCAACCTCGCTGGCAGTGTCGAAACCCAATCCGAAGAGCACGCCAACGGGAAAGATCTGCCACGGCTTATTGATGACTTTGTAGAGGGAACGGAAGAAACGATTCATAAACCCACGGTTCTCTAGCAAGTTGTCAAGTTCCTGCTGGTTTAACTTTCCCTGCTTGAGGGTTTGGAAAATCTTGTAGATGCCAATAACAATGACGGCGTTGATGAATCCTATGATCCAAAGGAAACTTCCCGACACTAACGTGCCGATTACTGCGCCCGTGCTTTGAAGCGCCGCTATGTTACTGGTGATGGCGCGGGTTGCAAAAACCAACGCGACAATAAGGGCTACGACAACGGTTGAATGTCCGAGGCTGAACCACATGCCGACTGTACATGGGCGTTTGCCTTCCTGCATCAGTTTCCTTGTAGTGTTGTCGATTGCCGCTATATGGTCAGCGTCAACACCGTGGCGCAACCCGAACACGTAAGCCACGATACCTAAGCCCGCGAGGACAACGGCGATTTTTCCGATGACAAAAGCCGCTGAGAACCCGAAAGCCGTTATGCCAATGAGCACTGAGAAGATTAGGGCTACCTTTATCTTTTCGTTGCCTGTGAGGTTCTGTGAGCAAGGTTGGTTTGCCATATCTTCTGCTCCCCGTAACACTTTCCAATTGATTCGTGTTACTACACGTATAAAGGCTTTTAGGTGCAGAACACCAACAATCACTATGAGACCCCCAATGTCAAAAGTTACCCGAATAGGAGCAACTTTCCCGCCTGAACTCCTAAAAGAATTCGACGAAATAATAGAGAAAATGGGTTACCAAAGCCGCAGCAAAGCCCTACAGGACGTCGTGAGGCTCTATGTTTCTGAACGCAAATGGATCAAAGAAGAAGACACCCCGCAAACAGGTGTAATTCTGATGGTTTACGACCACGACGCGAAAGGTTTAGAAAGCGGCCTGACCGAAACCCAACATGAACACTCCAAAATAATAACCTCAACCCTGCACATCCACATCAGCGAAACAGACTGCCTAGAAGCAATCGCAGTCAAAGGAAAAGCCTCAGAAATCCGCCATCTAAGCGACGAATTAACCACAAGAAAAGGAGTAAAAATCCTCAAAACAACAATCGTGACAATCTAAACTGCGAACATGCGCTCCAGCGAGCTACGTGCCTTCTGGGCTACAGCCTCTGGAACCTTTACCACGTTTTTCTCCTCTTTCAGCGCTGCATACAATTGCTCAAGCCTTGTCAACTTCATATTCGGGCAAACTGCGCCCTCGTAAGCCAAGTAAAAATTTTTGGTTGGGTTTTCGTTGCGCAGGCGATGCAGAATTCCTTCTTCAGTGCCGACTATGAAGTTTTTCGCTGAAGATTCTTTGGCGTAACGGCACATCTTCGAGGTGCTGCCAACGTAATCGGCAACTTTACGCATATCTGAGCTGCATTCGGGGTGAACCATGACGGTTGCGTCAGGATACTGCATTCTTAGGACTTTGACATCTTCGGGTTGGAAAAGCAAATGAGTCGGGCAGAACCCGTTTTCTGGAAGCGGAATAAGATTTTTACCTGTTATTTCAGAGACGTATTCAGCGAGGTTTTTGTCGGGTCCGAAAAGTATGGTTTCTGCGTCGAGGGATCTAATGACTTCCACGGCGTTGGCGCTGGTGCAGCAAACGTCACATTGTGCTTTGCACACAGCTAAGGTGTTGACGTATAAGACAACAGGAGCTTTAGGATACATCTTTTTGGCGCGTTTAATCTCATCAACCGTGAGCATCTGAGCCATAGGGCAGCGTGCTCCTAAGCAGGGCAAAAGAACCTTTTTGCCAGGATTTAAAATAGCGGCAGATTCGGCCATGAAATCTACGGCTGAGAAAACAATCATTTCAGCGTCTTTTTCCTCGGCTGCTTTGCGACTGAGTTCGATACTGTCGCCGACGTAGTCAGCCATGTCCTGGATTTCTGGCCTTTGGTAATTATGAGCCAAAATGACAGCTTTCTTTTCTTTTTTAAGCATTAGGATTTTTTCGGATAAATCCATTTTTTCGCCAGTTATGCGTTAAAGTTGAAAAACAAATGCGAAGTCAATAGATATATGCTTTTACCCTCAGAAATAAACTTTAACACCTGAAATCCGATAATGAAGGATTTGGACTATCTGCAGGTTACGCCAAAGAAAGTTAGGAAAATCAAAAGGAGTCTAAAAAATAAAAGCTTGTGGAATAACCAATTGGAAATATGCCAAGCCATCACGTTGCAATTAGCAAAATAAGAGTTTGTAGTTAAGCTTTTTCTTTAGCAGTTTTATCCTTAGCTAATAAATATTCTACATATTCCCTCAATGTGAGGTTTGTTTCTTCGGCTCTCTTTTTCATTTCTCCGTGAATCTTATCTGTGACCGTTATGCATTTGAAACCTTTTCGAGGCAAAACCACCGTCTCCTAAGTACTTTACCGTACAACTAAATATATAATTAACGGCGAAACAAAATGAACAAAAACCAGTTTATCATGAAACCTTAAATAAAAGTACGTACGCTAACTAGCTTGAGAGGGGAAATCTAAACGCCAAAAAAAGGATACAAAACCATTACTGTAAAAGCTGAAGTTTACGATTACTTTTTCAAAGAATGGCTAAAAGTCAAAGAGGAATACGCAATCAAAAAAGGAGTCCACAGTTTCTCGGCATATGTAACCTCCACGTTAGCGCAATTAATGAACGAAGAAAATAAAAGCAAAACGGAAATAGACACGGAAAAAAAACGTAGCAAATAGTAAAGTAGTTACAATGTTACTCCTGAACAATTATCCAAAAGAACGTCGATCATAAGTTTGACAAATTTACCTTGTTCAAGAATCAGTACAAACCCACAGCTCTACATGTTTATGTTTGGGAAACGCTAAAATGTTTCAGCGCCTTTGTTTTTGGAGTGCTGCGCATGCCATACAATGAGCTCAGGAAAGATTACCTGCTAAATCGCTGGGTTGTTATTGCGACCGAACGGGGACGGCGACCGACGGATTTTGTTAAGCAGAAAACTGATAGATGACGCCGCCAGCGGTTATGCTGTACCTTAAAGACGGCGACGAAGTGTATGTGGCTCAGGACCCGCTGGTTGGAGAACGCCCGAAGAACTGGCTTATCCGTTGCATTCCAAACCTTTTCCCAGCGTTTAGCCCGCCCAGACAGCCGCAGGACACCGAGCTAATCTTTTCAAGCCAATCTTTGGGCAAAGCGATTGGACAGCATGAGGTTATTGTCGAGTCGCCAAACCATGATGAAGGGCCTGCGGATGCACAGCTGCCTCAGCTGGAACTTCTTATTCATGCCTACATTGACAGACTTAGGGAAATGAG
>JBEKVK010000184.1:0-3263 GCA_049514075.1 Bathyarchaeia archaeon
CTCAATTCTGCATGCAAGAAGTTGAAGCCTATGCCGTGGTAAAAGAAGAATGGGACGTTTGAAGCTGTTAAAAAAATCGCTGTTCCTGCAGCAAATCTTGTAAGTACTTGTCTGTTGTACCAAATTAGCAGCGGCAACGCCAGGAGGGCAGCTCGTGGGTCAAACGCGCCGAAAGTGAACAGCAAAGCTGACAGCCACGGTTTCTTTGTGTAACCAAAATACAACGCGGCTACCAGAAGGGTTGTCTGGAGCACATGAGCGTTTCCCATCATGTATCCACTGAAGAAGCTAGGCGAGAAAGATTGAGCATTCAAGCTTCCCACGCGGATTCCCAGAAGGTTAAGTGTTGAGTCGCTGAGGGAAAACGCAGGAAGAGGCTCTATCAAGACAATGACTGAGGCGACGGCGGCAAGTATGATGTTTTTGTCTTTTACCAATTTGTAGACGCAGAAAGCTAAAGCTGGTATTAGTGCGAACTGCAATATGTCAAAGGTGGCAAGGGCGTTCGGGTAGCTTAATGAGAGGAAAGGCGCGAAAAGAATCAAAAATGAAGGCGTGTACTTGAAAGTTTGTGGTCTGGGAAGAATCTGAAAATCATGCGGTATGACGCCTCCATAATAAATCTGAGTTGGGTTATGAAAGAGCCGCCATTCGCCTATGTAGTAGGCTGAAAAATCTCTTGCGTAAACCGAATCTTTCGGCAGTTGAAAAGCTATTGGAAAAGCAAGCGCGAATGTGAATACATTGAGCGCTACTGCTATGAGGATTACTGTTAAGAGTCTGTTTTTCTCAGGTCGCATCTATTCTGCAATTTCCCTATCTTGATCGCGCGAGAGCCAAGAAAACTTGTTTGATTGACGATTTATTTCTTGCCCTGCTACCAATAGTCGGAACTGATTTTGCTGCGAATTGATTACGGAGGATAAGTCGTGGTCTTTAATAATCAAAAAAGAAAGGGCTAGTAGTAGTAAGTTATTGTTACTGTGGCGTTGAATGCGGTCTTGTCAGTGCTTCCTATTCTTATTTCGACATTGGTTGGTAGGACTGGAAATGCGGCGGTTCCCGTTTTTCCTACGGTAACGTTTTGGTTGTAATTAACTCCTGATATGCTGTAAATTGTTTGTACATAAGCTGTAGTAGAGTTCGAGGTTGCTTGTACAACTACGTACCCAGGATAAGGAAGGGACTTGTCGAATACATCAGTGAAGTTTGTTGCAGTCACCGAAGTTGAGCTAACCAGAGTTTGCGTTGCCTGCATTGTCATGATGACTGAAGCGGAATTTATTTGGGCAGTCAAATTCGTCAACTCAGTGTTCAATGACGTAATCTGGTTTTCATCAGCTGTCTTATCAGTGTTCGCTGATGACAACTGACTTGTAAGATTCTCTACTTGGGTCTGCAACGAGGTGATTAAGTTTTCTTTGTCGTTTAACTGCGCCTTCAAATTATTCGGCGGATAAACCACAAGCACACCAACCAAGCTGGCTGCCAGAACAATGCAGACAACCGTTAAAGCGACAACTTTCATATCTCTTTTTCCGGCAGAAGGCGGCGGCGGCAAGGGTAAAACGTCAGAGCTATTGTTTTGACTCATTATTTATCTTCTCGTTTTCTATCTTCTGCGCTTGACTGGTTAATAGTTTTTTCCACATTCAACCCGAAGCTACAGCTGAAACTTGTGCTGTATTGGCGACCTACCGTTAGATTGTATTCTTCTTCTAATATTTCACGCTAAGGTACAGCAGCACAGACAACGCGACAAGCTCAAAGAGACTCGGCAAAACCGCGAATGGTCCAAGTCCGTAAGCTCGAAAGCCGTACATCGAAGTTATAAATGGACTCGAAGTTAAGTCTCTTACAAGAAAGACGAAAGCGAAAATTACCAGTCCAATCGTGAATGGTGAACGGGTTCTGAGGTAAATATCAACGTAAATTAATATCAAAATAGCCAGCAAGGCAATATTTATAGTTGAGATTATCGAGTTTGCCACGTAGAAAAGCTCAAAATCACCTGAAATGAGACTTGGCGGAGGGGGTCGCCTTTCGAAAGCGTAGTGCTGGTGAACCAGTACTAGTGCCCAAAAAGTTGCAATGACAGCAACTATTACAAGGACAGTGACTATTAAGCCAAGTCTTAATCTTCTGCTCATTTGTTTCTCCATGTTCCTTCTTCCCCTTTTTCTACTTTTTCCCGATTTTCTTCATAATCTCCTCAAACATCACGTAGTTGTCTTCCATTACTTGCGACAAGAAGTAGGTGGCGCCGTACCTGTCTCCAACGGATGTAATTATCTTGTTTTTCTCTAAAACATCAAGGTGATGCCGCATCGTCTTATAATCCATCTTCAATGCGATAGCCAACTGATTTGCGTTCTGCGGGGTTTCTTTAAGTGACTCAATTATTTTCGCTCGCGTAGGACCTCCTCGCGTCCCTGCGATAAGCCATCCTAACAAGTATTTTAGCGAACGAATGTTTGCAGACATTAAGTGACTCCATGCTGAAGAGATTGTTTCAAAGTTAAATCTGAATCAGGTAATAAACATGTTCTTCATGGTTTTGTGTGTTTTGACGCTTGGGGCAAAATTCGGTCTAAATCGGGGTTTATCGGGGATTAATTTAGAAAAACCCCTTAATAATTTACGCTTGTCCTGTCCTTTCGGTGACAGGAGGTGAAAACGAAAACCATGGACAAAAGAATTAAGGTTTTAGCGTTAATTTCCATTGTTGTTGCAGCAGCCTTTGGAACCGCACTGGTGCTTGCAACTCAGTCATTAGCGAAAGCTGATGCTACTAGCTCAGTCGGACAATCTGTGCAGCCTGAACTTTCGTCAATAAACGCCACTAGCAATAACGGATTCATGGGATTCGGAGGTCCAGGAGGAATCGGAGAACGATTCCGTGATTGTGGCGGATTTGGAAGCTTCGACGGAGGATCCAATGGAGGCTACGGCGGATTTGGAGAGAACTTCGTCAACGGAACAGCAGTAGGATTTGGTTCTATTCAAATTAGCTCAGCCTTCACACAGAACGTAACTAACATATTGAACAGCAGCACAGACGTCCAAGCTTTGTTCAGTCAGGGTTGGAATGTAACTTCAATCAGACCCTTGATCACGACAACTCTCGATGGAAACGGCAATATTGTGACGCAGGCAACAAGCGCAAACGTGATTTTGGAAGGCACAAACGGCAGAGCGCTAGTAGTAGTCAATCTTACAACGGAAAAAGTGACAAAAATAGTAACGACAACAGTCAACGACAA
>JBEKVK010000185.1:0-4702 GCA_049514075.1 Bathyarchaeia archaeon
CGCATATGTTCCAAATGCAACTATGACTAGTATTGCTGCGACTAGGATTGCTGCTACAGATGAGAATTCATCTACTTTTGGTGTTGCTGTTGGCGAAGTTGCTGGGCTTACGGCAGTAAAGACTGGCTGATAACTGTACGTATTTCCGTAGCCATGATTAACGTTGTAAGGATTGTCCGTTGGCATGTCTGTGTAGGCATATACGCCGTGGTTCATGGGTGTTCCACCGATAACCCAGTGGCTAAAAGTAAATCCGCTATCTGCGGTCGCTTTTAATTCGAGGTTGGTCACAGTGGCTAATGCATATGTCCCTGGTGCGGGACTCACGGTTCCTCCGACTCCTGCCAAGATAACGACAATTGCGTCGGTAGCTGTGTTTAATGTAGCGCCTGCTGGTCCTAAAAATTGTATGGGTACAAAGTTTGCTTGTAGAGCGTATTCACTTTGGTTGAGTGTAAGTGAAAGCGGATTATCAGTGTCAGTGTAGGATCCTGCTGCTGTGGCTATCTGCCAACCCCCAAACAAAAAGCCTGTGCCAGCGGTAGCAGTGAATGTTTGAACCGAGCCATCAGTGTAATTGTAGCTTCCCGAAGTGGGAACCGTTGTTCCACCTATTGAAGAAAAAACCACAACGCTATCTGTTCCCGATGCTTTAACGCCTGAACTTACCCCTGCAACGAAAAGCGCCGAAGTCAACAAAAACAAGACAAGAATTTTAAAGTTCCTTGTAGTCTTTGACAATTTTTTTCACGCCAAAATTAGCCTGCTTGCTTGTTCTCAATTGTGCAGATTTCATTATATTTAAATATGTGATTGTACGACGACAGCAACAAGTAGAAGCTTACGGTTCGATCGGCTCCAACATCAGTCTGAGCTGTCAAAACTCTTTCTCGCCTAAGTGTCAATCCATTCAATTGCAAATGCGTTGATACAAAGTTTATAGTCAGCACTAAATATTGACTATAATGTGCGGAAACGGATGTGAACTGACATGGATTTACCAGCAGAAGTTGAATGCAATAAGGTCATCGATCAAGTTATTGCTTCCAGACGGTCAATCAGAAAGTTTAAGCAAGAAGCACCAGCAAGAGAACTTATAGAACAGATCCTTCAAGCAGGCCTTCTAGCACCATATGCCGCTGCAAGCGTGTCAAGAGAAGATTTTAGACGATTCATAGTGATTCCAAGGAAAAGCAAAGCGACAAGTCAACTTGCTACAATATTGAAACGCAAAGCTCAATTCTGGAGCAAACAAATGGAAACGCAAATGCAACACGATGAATTCACAAAGCGGCGTGCAGGACCATTTCTGGAGCGACTTAAAATGATGGGCGAACATGGCGTTCCAAACATAGGAAAAGCACCCTATTACATTATAGTGGCCGAACAGCGGCGAATACCCCCGGTTGAACATCTTTCTTTGGCGCATTGTCTTCAAAATATGTGGCTGAAAGCTGCAGCGTTAGGATTAGGATTGCAACTTCTTTCAATAACCCAACAATTAGGCACTGACAAAGAATTCTGCGACTTGATAAAGATTCACATGGGAGAATATGCAATTGACGGTTGTTTAGTAGGCTACCCTGACATGAGCCCACCAACGCCAAAAAGGCCTAACTTAAATCAAGTTACCGAATGGATAGACTAATTCAAATCATATGAGAATTCGCTCATAGCAAATGGGACCCATACCTTACGATGGAAGCATGATGTGATCAAAACAACTCAATAAACTTGCCGTAGCTAGCTCAGCTTATATACAAAACTTCATTGTCGTCCATGCGCACACTTGGCGCGTCACGGAAAACAGACAGTTCGGCAGACAGATGCTTTAAAGCGAAGTTTAAAAAAGGGGTAGCCTCAAGCTCAAAGTTTAACGCAATAATTCAATCACTCTTTTATTCGCGTTCCTGTGAAAGGGCAATTAGTGAGTTGAATTAATTTGGGTAACCGTTTCGTTGACAGATGGAAAAAGAAAGAGGATCAGCCTACGCTTGTGTCGAAAGTTAAAAGCGTCGTCAAGCCGCAGGAAAACCTAAAAGAACAAATTGCCTTGGTCATCCAGCGGATAGACGTACAAACCAGAACTCTAGATGCAGCTGTTCAGCGGTTTCAAAGCCGAGATGCAGACATCTTTAGCCGGGTAGTAAAAGCCTTTTCACAAAGAGACGAAGCACGAGCCAACATCCTAGCCACTGAACTAGCCGAAATACGCAAAATCGAAAAAATGCTCACGCACGCCTCCTTAGCAATGCAAAGCGTATCGATGCGCCTAAACACAGTCTCAGAAATGGGCGACCTTGTAGCAGTCCTAAGCCCAGCAAAAAACGTCATAAACAGCGTTCGATCAGGAATGTGTGATATTCTTCCAGAAGCAAGCAATGAACTGGGGAACATCGGAAACCTCCTTAACGACATAGTCGGGAGCACCTGCCAAACTGCAGACATACCTGTAAACAATGTACGAATGGATCCTGAAACAGAGGCAATCTTAAAGGAAGCGGAGATAGCTACAGAAAGAAAACTCAAACAGCAACTACCCGAAGTATCCGAGGATAACCCACGCGAAAGATTAGCAAGCATACAAGCTTAGCAATTCTTTTCCATTCCACTCTTTTTTGGTAAGAACAAAATAAGAAGAAGCTTAAGCGATTCTCATTATCGCTCTTTTCTTAGCAACACCCATTTTATCCGTTATCTCTTGAAATACACAATAGTTTTCTTCCATAGGCTGCGAAAGAAAATAAACGGTCGAGTAACGGGTTCCAACTGGGATGACAAGCCTATTCTTTTCGAGGATTGTAAGATGATGCCTTACTGTTTTGTAGTCCACTTTGAGTTGGTTAGCCAGTTGGTTCGCGTTTCGGGGGTTGCTTTTGACGCTTCTAATTATTCTTGCGCGTGTTTTGCCGCCTTTTGTTCCTGTGATTAACCATCCGAGTAATTGTTTGAGGGGTTGATCGTTGGTTATCATGTTGGTTACCTGCAACGTTATCAATATACACTGCTACTATTTAAGGTAGTAGCTGCTAAGTACTGTAACAGCTATGCCTAACGCCTAGAACCAATTTCATCAGCAGGCTTAAATGTAATTGAAAAAAGCCGCGAAGAAAAATATCAAACCCCAATTCCCCCTTGCTTTTTGCAACTAGAGAACGGATATAAGTTGGGAAAAACTTAAAGAGCTACTACAGATGATAGTAATGCGGTTGCATGCCATGACTGAAGACAAAAAACCGGAATTCTCACAGTACAACATCGAATCGACGGCAAAGCATTAGAAGCGTTCCTGGGCCCGTTGGAAGCAAACGTTATGGAGTCAATTTGGGGCTCAAGGAAAACGCCTATTACCGTAAGAGAGATCTACGAGGCCCTTAAGAAAACCCGAGGCTTAGCGTACACAACCGTTATGTCCACAATGGACAGACTTTTTGAGAAGCATCTTCTTGACCGCAAGATAGAGAAAGGCAGAGGCGGATTGTACTATGTCTATTGGCCAGCGCTTGAAAAGCAGTCCTTTCAGAAATCCGCTGTCCGCGAGGTTCTCTCCAGCCTTATTGATAACTTTGGCGATGTGGTGGCTAACTGTTTAGTCGATGAAACCAGCTTAAATGAAGAGGACCGCAAAACGCTCAAAGAGCAATTAAACAGGAACATTGCTAAGAAGAAATGAGTTGGAAGGCGTGCTTTGAATGAGTTTTGAAGGCATCCTCAACCAGATTTTTCAACCATATTTCTACTACTCAGTCATATTTCTAGTTGTTTCGTTTACATGCGTCAAAATCCTAACTAGATACTGCAGTTTTATCAGTCAAAGAACAAAAAGTCTCCTCTGCATTTTTCCATTAGCTCTACCCTTAGCAGTCATGCTTGCCGCTTTCCCCTCTACAAGCATCCAAACTACCGTTCAACAACTCAAAACCATCAACATTGGGTCAGCTGGAGGTCCATTTGGACCGTTTTTTCCGCCACCAGCACAGGTAATCACGTCAACAAGCACTGTGGTTTCGGTTACGGGAATAATTTGCTACATCGGGCTGATTGCAGGAGCCCTCTTTGCACTTTCGATGGTTCTTTCTGATGACCGATTAGCAAGAAGGGTTCTGCGTGTAATTTTGATTTCTCCGCAAGAGCATCAATGGCTGCAGGCAAAGGTAACAGAATCATCCAAAAAATTAGCCATCGCTCCTCCGAAGATTGGGGTTGTTGAAGACCTTCGACCTAACGCGTTCACAATTGGGTACGGTCGAAGAGCAACGATTGTTTTCTCAATTGGATTATTCAACCTGCTGAGCAGGGAAGAAGTAGTTGCCGTTGCGTCTCACGAGTTAGCGCACGTTAAAAACAACGATTTCTTCTTCAAAACGATTTCTAACGCCTTGACTACTGTTTCTTTCTTTAATCCTTTAGCATACATTTCTTCGTCGACCGCTCAAAGAGAAAGAGAGATGCTTGCGGATGAACGGGCAGTTGAACTTCTTGAAAAGCCTTCAGCCTTGGCAAATGCACTTGCTAAAATTTGCAAAGCTCTCCAGAACCTGCCTAAGGAAGGCTCGCTGGCCAATTTCTCGTCAAATCTGCTCGTCTCCTCTTCAGTTCTGCACAGAGTCGGAATACTTTCAACTCACCCGAGGTTAGATATGAGACTCAGAAACATCTCTGCGCCGAAAACGAAACACAAGCATTGGAGTCGACGAAACAC
>JBEKVK010000186.1:0-3206 GCA_049514075.1 Bathyarchaeia archaeon
TTGCCATTTAAACCATCAGCTCAAACGACACTGCCGCTAAGTAGAGGGATAAGTGAAAGTGACCCAACTGGCAACCCTTTCGGAGTAACAAAACCGTCACCAGATTCCTAAAACGAAAGTTTATGATTATGAATTTACCCGCGTCGGTTCCGCCAATGTTTATTAGTTTCTAATTGCCTAGTCGTCGCTTTAAAATTCCAGATGGTGAATCACTTGCAGAAGGTAACAATAACGGCTCCAGCACACCTGCACGCAGGTAACTTCGATTTGACAGGCGACCTCGGAAGACTCTACGGGACAGTTGGTTTCGCAATAGACCTTCGCCTCGAAGTTGAGGTTTCCAAGGCGAAAGGAATCAAGGCTGAAGACAAGTCAGCATACAAGTTCACCAAACGCATGGTTGACAAATTCGCTTTGGAAGGTGCAGAAGTAAAAATCAACAAAGATATCCCACGTTTCGTTGGCGTAGGATTCCACACAACCCTAGCTCTTTCAATTGGCATTGGCTTATCAAAACTCTACGATTTGAACCTGACTGTAGAAGACGTCTCCCTATTAATGGGAAGAGGAACCATAACCGCTATGGGTGTATACGCATTCAAAACAGGGGGGTTCATAGTGGAAGGCGGCTTCAAAGTTGACAGCCGAACAAAAATGGTGCCCCCCCTCATATTTCACGGCGCAGTGCCCAAAAATTGGTTTTTCGTAGTGGCAATTCCCAACGAGTCAAGGCAGAAAATTGCTGAGATGAGAGAAAACGAGGACGAAATCCTGGGCAACCTCAAATTAATGCCCAAAGAACTGTCAGATGAGCTTTCAAGGCTCGTTTTAGTCAAGCTCATGCCTGCCTTTGTTGAGAAAGACCTAAAATCCTTCGGAGAAGCCTTGACAGCTTTCAACTCGAAACTGGGGCGATTCTGGAGAGACTATCAGGAAGGCACCTACTGCAATCAAGTAGTTGAAGAAGGGATAAAAATCATGCTTAGGAACAGCTCGTTGGCTTGCCAAACCTCATGGGGACCGACTCATTACTCTATCGTCAAAGGCAAATTGGCCGCCGAGAAGCTAGCAGCCGAGCTAAAGCAGTTCCTTGACAAAAGTGGCGGTGGAGAAATCTACGTTACCCAAGCAAGTAATCATGGAGCTTCAGTTGTGAAGGCTTAAACATGGTTAAAGCTGTTGGGATAGACTCTGGCACTAAAACAATGGATATCTACGGCTTCGACGACCAAGATGGCAGTGTACTGGTTGATTTTGCCCTGTCTCGGGAAGAAGTGACCAAGGACCCAAGCCTCGTCATTGACAAGCTTAAAGAGATCCAGCATGTTTGGGGCAAGATTGATGCAATAGCAGGACCTGCAGGTTACGGTTTGCCGCTTCAAAGAGCCATTGACGCGACGTTGGAAGACATCGCTTTGGCCACTTTCATCACACAAGCTGACGTCGAACGCAAACTAAAAATCGTCGGTTTAAGGCAACTGATGCAGCTCATGAAGAACACACCGGAACTCAACATATGGTTTACCCCTGGTGTGATTCAATTGCCAACGGTTCCTGAATACAGAAAAGCCAACCGGGTAGACATGGGCACCAACGACAAAGTTCCAAGCGCTATCTTAGCTGTGAAAGACCAGGCCCAAAGGCTAAAAATCAGGTACGATCAAACCAACTTGATTGTCGTCGAAATCGGATTCGCGTACACATCGGCGATGGCTGTAAAGAAAGGTCAAATCGTTGACGCCATGGCTGGGACGGCGGGGTTTCCCTCTTTTCTGGGTATGGGGTTCCTTGACGGCGAACTTGCCTACGCTTTAGCAAACACGGTGGAAGATTTTTCGAAACTCACTCTTTTCGCTGGCGGAGCCGCGGCTGTTGCTAGGCTAGACACATCCAAACCAATCGAAGAATTCCTTCAAAGGGCGAAAACAAATGAAAACGTTAAAAGTGGTTTGGATTTGATGGTTGAGTCCGTCGTTAAAGATGTCGCTTCTCTTTTGCCATCAGTTAAGCCGGAGGAGATAATTTTAAGCGGAAGATTTTCAAAGATTCCAGAGTTCTATGCGTTGTTGGAGGAAAAGCTTTCGACGTTCTTTAGCGAAATTGGGTCAAAAATCGGCGTGGTCAAGATTGAAGGCAACGCAAAAATCGCTAAGGGCGCAGCTGAAGGTGCAGCGATATTTGCAAATGGTATAGCACATGGGAAATTTGAGCCAATTATCGATGTTATGAAGCTTAGAGAAAGCAAAGGTGGAATATTCGACCACGTGTATTTGGATGAAAACATTAAGAAGGGACTCGAAGCCTTCAAAAAATATTAGAACGCCTTTTCTAAGTTAACCAGTTTCTTTAAGTCTTGGGGTTTGATTTCTTTGAATCCTTCGACTTTCTCGCCGCTTCCTGTCATATTATAAAACTTTGTTTCTCCGTCAGTTTGCTGTGCCAGCCACTTCAGCAGTTCCCTGCTGATTTTCAGCTTTTCCCGTTTCACGTTGAGCGATTTCACTTGTTTTTTAGAGTACTTCCCTACGGTAGACCCGAAATCCATCCCCGCCAACACAATCACCTTGGCGCCCATTGCTGCCGCAAGAAAAACCGCTCTGTCCCCGTCCGTGAAACCCAAAAAATTATAGACGTTGGGACGAGGCTCTACCTGTGTGCTTCCGATTGCTCTAGAGAACTCGGGAACGAACTGTTTTAGCTGCTCCATGTTATCACCGTGCGCATGGATGATTATCATTGAACCCTTCTTCTGTGCAGAGACTATATCACTTACAACCCCGTCCAAATCGGTTACAATCACATCGGGGACAGCTTCTGCAACATGTAACAACGCCGTTGTCGCGCCATCCGCCACCACAGTCACAAATTTCTGCAAAACACCCTCACCCTTGACCTGCTTGAGGTTTTCTTCAAGGGAAGGCCCTGCACCGAACACCAAAACGTGCTGATTCGTCATGCGCTTTCTGATCTCTGAAAGATCTATGGCTTTCATAGCCAAAAGTTTACTTAGCAGATCGGCGGCTTCCTGGTCTTTGGCTTGGTCGTAGCCGAACGTTTCAATAATCCTCTGATACCACGGCCACCAATCGTTTATTCCGAGTTTCATGCTAAATCCAGCCATTTGATTACGAAGTTGTTTTAATAAACGCCCCTCTATTGTTCGCGCCCACCCAAAAAACTTTCCCGCCTGATTTTTTCTCCAAGAA
>JBEKVK010000187.1:0-3199 GCA_049514075.1 Bathyarchaeia archaeon
GTCTCCAAAAGCATGCTTGAAGGGGCGGATAAGCAGATTAGGGTAGGAATCGCCAGAACAGACATCGATAGCATTTTGGCTGAGCTTTACGAGAAAGGAGTCGGGAAACCTTCAGTCGACCAGTTGGTTGAACCAAAAGAGACGATAGAGAAAAGGTATAGGGTTGCAAAACAGAAATATGGCGATCGGATGACTTTTACGGGTCCTGACTGCGGGTTAGGAGGTTGGCCTAGCCAAGAATCGGCACAACTTTTGCTGGAACGGACAGTAAAAGCGGTAAAACTGGCCCAAAAAAATTAGCGTAAAAAACGAAGAAAGAAAAAGGGTTTGGCTTAACAGGATTATTCAGTCGATGTTGGTTTCTTCTTCGCCTGTTCCTGCTGTGCTTTGGTCAGGTCTTTGAAGCCGTAGGTTCCAACTGGTGGCCAGCCTGCTTCCGGCATCACCGATGGAATCAACATGATTGTGTTTGTTTGTGATTGTTGGCCTAACTCGTAGAGGATGTTCATCCATCTGAGTCTTAGTCCGTCTGGGCTTGCCTCGTACGCTTTTGCTGCTTCAATCATTTTTTGTGATGCTTCAAACTCGGCTGTGGCTAAAGTTACTCTTGCGATGCGTTCCCGTTCGGCTTGTGCTTGACGCGACATTGCATCTTGCAGGTTGCCTGGTATTATGACGTCTCGAACTTCGACGGCAGTCACTTTGATTCCCCAATTCTCCGTTTTCTCATCGATGATTTCCCGCAGGGTTGCGCCGACTTTTTCGCGTTCCGCGAGTAGCTCATTTAGGCTTTGCTTCCCGATGACTTCCCGAAGAGTTGTCTGTGAAGCAAGTTGGGTTGCTTGGTAGTAGTTTTCGACTTGCAGAACAGCTTTTTCAAGATCAACAGGCTTCATGTAGAGCACTGAGTCTACGTTCACTGGAACGTTGTCTTTCGTTAGTGTTGATTCTGTTCGGAACTGTATCGTGTCCAGCCTAGTTGAAATTTTTAAAGGGGCTCTGTCGATTATTGGGACAAGATATATGATTCCTGGACCTTTAAGGCCGATGTAACGTCCTAAGCGCAGGACAGGCATTCTTTCCCATTCTTTTAGTATTCGAATTCCGCTTAGCAAGAAGACAATTATAATAAAGACAATAAAGCCGATTAAACCGATTAAAAGTGGATCCATTTTTTTCAAACCTCAACTAGCTATTCAGCGGTTTATGGAATTAAGCTTTTTGCTCGGCTGCTTTAACTATAAGCACGTTGCCGTCTAAAGCTATGACTTGCACGGTTTGGCCTAAAGTTATAGGTGCGTCTTTAGCGGTTGCTCCCCAGATCTCGCTGAAGACTCGAATTTCGCCTTTGGGGTTAAGGTTAGTTGTTGCAAATCCTGTGGCTCCGATTAAGGCTTCTTTACCTGTTTTGACCCGTTGAAACTGCGACTTAAATCCTGCCGCGAATATGAGAATCATGATTGCTGCACCGGCAAACAATGTCGCAGCCAACGCGGCTTCGTCTGAAGCACTTAACCCGATGAAGCTTACTCCAACGATAGCTACGTAAACGAGGAAAGCTCCAACTGCTACAAGCAATCCGATGACGAGTGCTAGCGAAACATGCATGCAATTCAGCTCAATATTGCATAGACAGAATCAGCTTATAAGAGTTGACTGGCACGGGATTGCAGGGTTTCTTGTTGTTTGTGTTTTAGGCTGCTCATACTGCAAAAGCGGAAAATCTGATAAAACCGGAGGAGCAACAATCCTTCAAGTTTCAAGGAGATTTTGCAGCAGTTTGATCGCGGACCACGCTGCCAGGGCGCTGGTATGTGGATTGTCCGGGTGCGGGTCGTTTGCAAAACGCAGAAACATCTCGCCGAATCGCCACTTAACCTGGATTTCATGCGTGTTCTTCTTAACAGAGGGATCAGAGACTACACGCACTTTGACTCTGACAGGCTTGACAGTCAACGCCAAAGTTGCGGCAACATTCATCTCCCGCGGAAAAAGCTTTGCAGCTTCCTCTGCATACCCCTCGTAAACAATAGCATCAACCTTGTTGTCTTTGCCGAGTGCTTTGGGGTTTTTGCGTGAAGTCAAAGTTATCTCGTCGATTCCCGCCAAAGAGGCGCTGGAAAGAGCGTCCAACCCGCCAATAGCGCCAGAAGGGACATGAATGCGACCCAAATCAACATCCAACCCAAGCAGCGCACCGGTGCTCATCACGATGACCTCGGTGCCTGAAGAAGCAATCTTCGCTACAAAGTCCCGAACAGCCTGCTGCGACGCGGCTTCCACAACGACTTTCGGTTTTTCAGCAAGAAGTTCATCCACGCTCCTTGCAATTGTGACGGGAAACTTTAGGGCCCCCTTGAGTTTCTGCGCTTTAGAGTCATCGATGTCGTAGACCATGAGTTCGTCGCACACAACGAGTTTGCGTTCGATTGCTTCAGCTAAAACAGTACCGATTGCACCACAACCGATTAAACCAACCTTCTTTTTCGCTTTGCCACTCACGGTTTGTTCCTTCATGTTTCCCATTTTGCTGCTAGACGTTAAAGTTGACGGTAGGAAAACTAAAATACATCCTAAAAACATTATCCCCTTAAAGAAAAGTTCTCGGGGAGCTGGGAAAGACTCGGCTGAGAGGACGGCTATTTGCTGTCGACCCTTAGAACCTGAACCAGGTAATGCTGGCGGAGGGAAAAATATTGAATCAATCTAAATCAGATAACATAAATATAAAATCCAATACCATATTCCAAACCAAAATTCTTGCGGAAATAGCCGTTTTTTCGGCTCTATCAGCCGTCTTGTATGCTCTTCGACCATTTTCGTTGCCATATGGGGGCGCTGTCACCTTGGGCAGCATGGTTCCAACAATGTGGCTTTCGATAAGGCGAGGTATCAGAGTTGGAGTGATAGCAGGCGCCATATTCGGCGCCATTGCGCTGTTAGTTGATGTGCTATCCCTCGGCGCTTCATCAGTCGTTGCCACGCCCATACAAGCCGTGTTCGAGTACCCAGTTGCTTTTGGGTTAATTGGATTAACAGGGTTTCTAACCGGAATATTTCACAAAAAAACTGTTGGTCTTGCGCTTGCAGGCGCTGGAATAGCCGTATTCCTAAGATTTCTCGTTCACTACTTCGCAGGCGTATTCGTTTGGTACTACGTTTACGCATTTCCTGCATACGGAAGATGGGTTTTTCCAGC
>JBEKVK010000188.1:0-3187 GCA_049514075.1 Bathyarchaeia archaeon
TCCGTACGTGCTTACCATGGGGAAGCAGAATGTTATTGCAGCTCTGAAAAGGGCTATCAGCAAAAAATGATTTTTTCAAACTGCAGGCATGATCGGCTACGACATTCGCATACCACTTCAGGCGATTACTGGGGAGCTGTTTTTGATGAAGCAGGAAATAGATACTTTGCCAGACAGCCCACGCAAAGTGAATGTTCAAGAAAGTCTGCGCACATTGCAGGAACAAATAGACTACATTAGCAAGATTATTTCTGACCTGCAAGATTTCGCCAGACCCCTCAAAACCCGAATTGGGGAATGTTGACCTGCCCGCATTCATACTACAACTGATCACAACAGTCCAAGTGCCCGGAAACATCAAGTTGTCCAGGAATGCAAAAGCAACATTCAAGTGCAAGGCGATTCTGCATTCTAAAAACGGATCCTCGTAAACCTAGTTACAAACGCTATCCGAGCGATGCCAAACGGCGGTAACCTGAAAATCAAAGCCCTCCAAGAGAAGAACAGTGTCAACGTAACGATCTCAGACACGGGCATCGGTATCTCCGATGAGGTAAAATCGAAACTTTTCCAGCCGCTTGTGGCAACCAAATTTAAGGGTCAAGCATTCGGGTTAGCCGTTGTTAAACGATTGATGGAAACCAGGTAGGAACGGTGTGTTTTGAAAGCAAGCTTGGAAAAGGAACCCAGTTCAAAATAGTTTTCCCGAAAAAAATAACTAACCTGCGAATCACCACTATTTTTAAGTCTAAGCAAAGTATTTACTATTCTGCCCCAAATTTTTGGGTGCAAAAGCTTGGGCTCGTAGTCTAGTACGGACAAGGCATCGGCCTGCGGAGCCGGGAATCCTGGGTTCAAATCCCAGCGGGCCCGCCACTTAAGTTTAGATTTTCAGCCTCTTTTTTCCCAAGAAAAATTGTATAATCCAACGATTAAGCTATTTCACAAAAACAGAACTAAAAAATCAGAAAAGATTCAAGCATACTTATTCTCTGCTGGAGAGCACTAAGATGTAGTCTGCGGTGTCTGCGCACATATCTGCGGCTTGCTCAATGAATTCAATGAGGTCATCGAATATCACCATGGCTCCGACGTTTATGTTCACACCATATTTCACAAACAGGCTTTTGCACTTAAGGTATTCAACGTCAATTGCGTGCTCAATCTCGCCGACCTTCTTGGCTTCATTAATTGCTTCAGTTGGGTTCGACGAAATCTTTTCTATGCTGCTTCTAAGCGTTTGAGCTGTCTCCACAAGCTTTCCCGTCATGACAACTGTTTTGTCGCTGAGTTCCTGTGGGATGTCTGCGCCTGAAAGCATCTCAAGACATCGCGCGGCGTCTTTAGTGTGGTCAGCCAAAGTATCAAGCCGTTTGACCAGATGCAACAAGTCTTCACGGTAATCTGCAACTAGAGCGGCTCCTTTGGATAACTCCATGAAAACATCTGTTCGAAGCGCGTCAACGCCCTCCTCAGTCTTGTAGAGGTTGTCTATGTATTTTTGTGCTTCTTTGAAATTCTTCTCTGAAAAGCTCTTCATTGCTTTATGAAGCCACGTTACCGTGTCGAACGCCTTTGTTATCTGGTCATGCGCAAGTTCTAGTCCTCTGGTTTTACGGCGTTGCTCAAACCAATCGTAACTTTTTCTCTCCACACTTAACACCGCTTAAATATTGAAACAGTTGCAGATATAACCCTTATCGTTTATTGCGCCCGTTAATAATTGCCGAACTTTTCAATACACATGTCTTTCTTTCTTAATGTCCGCTTTTTTGGCTTTTCATGGTACGCAGGCGTCAATTGCTAAAAGCCAATCCATGAGATCGGCGTTTTTAGCCTTCGCTTGTTTTTTCCCATTTATTTTGCTCTTCAAGTTTTCCCCCTCAAATTCTCGCTGTAGTAGCCATGCCTAGACATGGTTGAAGTACCATGGCATTTCTTGATTTGCACGCTGCTTTCTTGCTTTTTTCTTCTGCATGGGACTTTCAAGAAACCATCAGTTTTTCCGCTTATTTGGACTGTGCAAATAGTATATAGAGAACAACTTATTCTATAGAGAAAAATTAGGTTTCCAATACGACCTTCGCTAACCTAATTTTATCTTCTAGAGACTTCATCACGGTATCTGTCACTTTCACTTCGATTCCAAGTTGCTCAACTTTGCTTTTTTCATCAATATCCCTAGCGTCGATTACAAATGTGTCAAGAAAATCCTCGTAGAGTTTCGCAACCGAAAAAGCTGAAACTTCAAGGCCTAAACTACGCATCAGTTTGTCTGCGGGACCTTTGATTGGGGCGCCGTCAACAATGGGGCTGACCCCGACAATCTTTGCGTTTGTCTTCCTTAACGCGTCTTTGACGCCGTCAATCGACAGCATGCTTCCTATGCTGACTATTGGGTTGCTAGGGCAAATTATAACCATCTTCGCGTTCAATATTGAATCAACGGTTTTGGGTGCGGGTTTCGCTTGAGATGAGCCGACGAACTCAACGCCTAATACGTTGTCTTTGGCTTGTCTTTTGACAAAATACTCTTCAAAATGTATCAGCCCTTCCGCAACTTTTATCCAAGTTTCAAACTTGTCATCCGTCATCGGCATTATGTAAGCTTTGACTCCTAAACAGCGACCAATTTCTTCAGTAACCTTAGAAAGTGTGAAACCTTTCCTTAGCAGGTTTGTTCTAAGAATGTGTGTGGCGAAATCCCTGTCCCCGATGCTAAACCATGTTTCTAAACCCATTTTTCTGAGCGTTTCGAGACAGTGGAAAGTGTCGTCTTTTATTCCCCAGCCTTTCTCATTATCGACAATGCCTGCTAAGGTATATTGTACAATGTCGATATCGGGTGAAATGTGTAAGCCGAACATCTCCATGTCGTCGCCAGTGTTGACAATCACCGACAAATCCTCTTCTTTCACAAGCTCAGTTAAGCCAGTTAGAAACCTTGCCGCTCCAACCCCGCCTGCTAGCGCTGTAATCATAAACCACTGCACCACAGTCAATGGGTATGTTTCTCTGAGACCCAGTATTCGCTGGATCCTTTTTCGGTGACAACTCGTTCTTTTTTGAAGATCGGCGCTTCGCTTTTGTACCTCTCAACAGCTTCACGCAGAACGCTGAAAACTTCCGGTCGATGGGAACCTGCTACGGCAACGTAAACTAAGTCGTCCCCAACTTTGAATTCGCC
>JBEKVK010000189.1:0-5926 GCA_049514075.1 Bathyarchaeia archaeon
GTCAAAGTGCAACTGGCCGTTTTAGATTCTAACGGAAACCACTACCCCATAGGCTACGCTACAACTGACGAAAGCGGCACATACAGCTTAACATGGACACCCAACATCACAGGCAACTACACAGTATACGCTTCCTTCGCAGGAACCAACGGTTACTGGCCATCATCAGCTGAAACACACGTCTACGCCGGCTCACCAGCAGCAACAACGGCACCAACAGCAACACCACTTACTGGTCTATCTACTCAAAGCGCTCTCGAATACGGAGTTGCCGCAATAATCATCGTGATAATCATCATCGGCGCAGTACTCGCAATACTAGTTACAAGAAAACGACCATAAGCGTAGTTTCAAAACAAAAAATCCTTCCCTTTTTTTGTCCCTTAAAATGATAAAGGCGTGTTTTGCTTCGTTGGACCTTATTCTCTAACTTAAGGCACCCAGTTAATTTGAAACATAAAACAGGCAAGAAAAGCTGATTATCAAAAAAGGGAGATGTGCGGGTGCACTCTGCTAACAGTAGCACTATTTGTAAGAAGAACATATGTACACTCACACAAGGGGATAAAGCACATAAACGCTCAATGAGCGCCGCTGTCACTCTCAAACCAAAGGCGGAGATAGCAAGTATCGAGCTGTAACGAGGGACATAATAGAAAAAACTGCATTCCCACTTGATTTGCTTGTGGGAAAGCTTAAATTAGTGGAATCATAACTCATTGTGGGAAATTTAATGAGTGAAACAATCGTGAAAATAGATGAGAAAGGCAGAGTTATGATTCCCAAAAACATCAGAAAGGCTGCCAAAATTAAGGCAGGAACATACGTTAACATCAAGGCGACAGATACAACTGTGATCATAGAACCTGCAGAATCCATAGCCGAAAAATATGGCGGTCTCTTCCAAATAACCAAATGGCCTGAAGACTTGGATGAATTCATGCTGGAGGAAACCAAAAAATGGTGGGCAAATCACGCTATTACGTAGACGTAAACGTATTTGTCTACTGGCTTGGAAATCACCCAAAATACGGGCAAGTAGCATTGAACTGGATAAAAAAAATGGAAACCTCGCCACGAGGCGAATACGTTACTTCAGCTTTAACCCTTTATGAAACATTAGTAATCTTAAGTGGCTTAACAGGCAAGAACCTAAAAGACAAGAACTTTGTACAACAAGTTATCAATCCTCTGAATAGTCTCAAAGGATTAGTAATCGAATCCCTTAGATCAGAAGACTTCAAGAAAGCTGCAGATCTGATGAATGAATTCAAGCTTGACTACGAAGACTCACTGCATCTCGCCGTGGCAATAAGAATTGGTGCACAAGAAATAATCTCAAACGACAAAGACTTTGATCATACACAAATCAAAAGATCTATGTAGACAACTGCATGCGCGGCGCTTTGTGCTCGCTAAACATGAGGCGTCTTTTTAGGGGCACCCAATCAGACCCGCGTATCTTGTGCACTCAAGCTTCTCGACTAGTTTTGAATCAAGTGTAAGGAACCGCAGATCTAGTTTACCCGCGAGTGAGAGGAACGCAGCATCGTAAACTGTTATGTTCAACTTATTATGCCTCCTATTTCGGCTGAAGCATTCATTAAGGAAATGGAGGGCTGTATCAAGGAAGGCACGCTCGCAATGGATCCGCTGAAGCTGAAGAAAATGTGGGAACCCATGGAAAAATAAAGTGAGCGAAATGCTGCTCGTTGATTCTAACGATGGTGCTATTATTTTGATCAGCGTCCTTCTGAACATAATTTCGTGCGCGTCGCTATGCGGGAAATCATTAAATCCGAGGAAATAGCCTGCAACACTGTTATTGTGCCTGGCCAATGAAGCTCCGTTCCAAGCTGTTGAAAATAGCTCGGAAGAGTAGGTTTTCTCGGCAAGCTCCCAACCCTCATCGGAAAATTGCCTGGTGGTACATACGTATCAAAAGAGTTGCAATCTTGCTTTCGAGAACTGTAAACTCGCTTGTTCCGAATAAATCGGCACACTGAATATTTCCTAATTGCTATTAATCAAAAACCAAAGAAAGCAATTAACATTATGCAACTGATAACTCAAATAGGTTGATAAGGCGAACACTGAGATATTCATATGCCGCTGAGGAAATTTCATGATTAAGGGTGTAGTGTTTGATTTCGATGGCACACTAGTGGATTCGATGAAGCTTGTCTTTGAAGCTCTGAATGTTATTCTTAGGCGGAAGGGTCTGCCAGAAATTGAGGCGGGTCTGCTAGGGGGCATGGCAGGGCTTCCCATAAGAGAAATTATCAGCGGGAAAATGCATCTCCCTGAAGATGACTTGAGGGAAATCGAAAGAGACGTGTTTGGCGCCTACTTGGAATTCTGCACATCAAGCTGCCAGCTTCTCCCCAGCGTAGAAAACACTTTGAAGGGGCTAAAATCTATGGGTTTGAAGCTTGGTGTGTTAACCACTACTCCTAGGAAACCGTTGGAGTCAGTTGTTAAGAGATTTGCGTTGCAAGGCTACTTTGACATTATGTTGGCTATGGAGGATGCAAAGAGTAAGCCTAATCCTGACGGGCTTGAGCAGATTATCCGGGAATTCGGAATAAACAAAGATGAGTGCCTGTACGTCGGGGACAGCCCAATAGATGTTCTAACTGGGAAAGCCGCCGGAGTTAGAACGATTGCCGTGACTACTGGAATAACAACGCTGGAACAATTGAAAGAGAAGGCGCCAGACGCTATCATAACTGATCTGCAACAGCTCCTGACATACATAAAATAAATAAGGAGAAAATGACGGTTTTCTTTTTTGCGCCGTTATCGTTATCCCCCTACTCCAAATTCACTGGGTCAGCGGAAACAACATAGGCTTAAGTTTAAGTTTGCAGAAGTTCGTTGATCGTTATGCCGCGTTTGTGGTTTGACAAGGGTACCATATTGTTGAAGGGAGAAGTTGGAACTCCGTATGGCAAATGGGACGCCCGAAGCGGCTGTTACCGACTTAAGGCTAGTCACTACAAGGACGCGTTGGAATATTTTAAGGAAAGCAGGCTCCGGTATGAAGATGATGTTCCGAATCTGCCTCCTCTCGAGCAAGTAAAGAGCAACGTGGAGTTGAGGAATTACCAGAACAAGGCTTTGGATAATTGGTGCCGAGCAGCCGGGAAAACATTCGTTGCGCTCAAAGCGATTGATCTTCTCAAAACTCAGACGTTGATCATTGTTCCCACTTTGGATTTAATTGACCAATGGAGAAAGCGAGTTAGAGAATGCCTTGGCTTGGAAACTGGAGTAGTAGGTGGAGGCGAGAACACAATAAGAATGGTTACGGTTTCAACCTACGATTCAGCGTATTCTCAAGCCCCATACTTAGGCAACAGGTTCAACTTCTTGGTTTTTGACGAAGTGCATCATCTGGCTTCACCGGGTTACATGCAAATCGCAGAAATGTACATTGCACCTTACCGAATGGGCTTAACCGCCACATACGAAAGAAATGACCAGAGACACGAGCTTCTACCGCTACTCGTAGGCGATTTAGTTTACTCTATCGGCATTGAAGAACTCAAAGACAAACATCTTTCACCCTACACATATGAGAAGGTGTCTGTCGAATTGACTAATGATGAACAACGAACCTACGATACGGACATGACCACATTCAAGAATTATCTTCGAGAAAGGCGAATAGTTTTGAAAAGCGCTGCTGATTTCCAAAAGTTCATCATGACCACAGGAAGGGACCCACACGCACGGGAAGCGCTTCTTGCCCGAAACAAGGCTTTGAAGGTTGCAATTAACTCCGAGGCTAAACTGAACCTTTTAGCCAAGAAACTTGAAGCATACCCAAATGAGAAAACTTTGATTTTCACACTCTACAATGACCTGGTCTACGTCATCAGCAGACGTTTTTTAATACCCGCTATTACATATCAGACTCCCCGCGAAGAGCGCCGCGAAATAATGACCAACTTCGGAAACGGCAAGTACAAAATCATAGTTACTTCTCAAGTTCTAGACGAAGGGGTAGATGTCCCAGACGCATCAGTTGGTATAGTACTGGGCGGAACTGGAAGCACGCGGGAGTATGTGCAACGGCTTGGGCGGCTTCTTAGAAAGAAAGAGGGCAAAACAGCCAAGCTAATAGAGATAATTTCCAAGGAAACCATAGAAGTCGGGATAAGTCGCAGACGGCACCAAAAAACTGGAGAGACATCAAAGGTTGCTTCCCAGTAGCTTGCTTGTAGTGTGGAAAAGAAAGGGCGAAATTCAGCCTCGATACGCCAAGTTCTTTCCAGATAATCTTGAAGTTGCGCAAGGTCTCATCGAAGCATACAAGGCTAATGTTGGAAAACAGAAGAAAGTTTTCAAAGCAGTCGTTGTTGATTTGGAAAACAGCGGGCACGAATATCGTTTTGTTAGGGCGTTAGCTTTGCTGCTTGACAGAAAAAGCATCTTCACCTGTAGCAGCAAAACGAACCCCGCTGATTTAAGGAAGAAAATCTTTCAAGCTACAGAAAAGTTTGGTTTGCCAACGACTCCAGAAAAGCGAAAAAAAATAATTGAAGCTGTTGCTTCAGAAATGATGTTGACGACCGAAAACGTTGAGGATTATTTATACGCTGATTTAGATGAGGAGCTGATTCTTGAAAAGTTTGATCCTCCAGAAGCGTTGACTCTACTTGAACAATACAATCTTAGACTAGCGCAGACGCTTCTTTTTGACTCCACAGAACTAAATTTTACCGCTTCAGGCAACTGGCAGAACCTCTTTTTTTACGTGAAAAAACTGGGCCTTATCTACGAAGTATCCCAAAATGTTGGTTTCTGGGTTAAAATAGACGGCCCAGTCAGCCTCTTTAAGCTCACAAGAAGGTATGGCATTAGTATAGCCAAATTACTTCCCATAATAGTCGCTAATCCCGAATGGACCGTTACCGCGAAGATACTTTGGAAGTACACAAACGAAATCTGCAACTTCAAAATCGAAAGCAAAAAGCATGGCTTGTTGCTTAAGAAACCTGGTTTGCCGCGCATAACATATGATAGTGCCGTTGAAGAGAGTTTTGCTTCGCAGTTTCGAGCTGTGAAGTCTGGTTGGACTTTGAAAAGAGAACCGGAACCTGTTCCCGCTGGAAACCAAGTGATAATACCTGATTTTTCTCTTGAAAGAGCTGGTGTTAAAATATACTTGGAGATCGTGGGGTTCTGGACCGAAGAGTACTTGTTGCGGAAAGCGGCAAAGCTGAAGCAAGTAGAAGCGAAGATGCTTCTATTGGTCAATGAGGCTTTAGCGTGTGAGAAGCTTGCTTCGCTGGAGAAGCGACCTCAGTTGAACTTCATTTACTATCATGATAAAATTCCTTTGGCTTCCGTTCTACGTTACTTGGAAACTGCTTTTGAAGGGATCAAAGCTTTGGAGATCAAGCTCTTAGAAAACCTCTCGGTTAAGTTTACCGAGCCAGTTGTCGTTTACGATGAATTTGCAGCTAGAATCGGCATTTCAGTTGAAGCCGCGAAAGCGTTTCTAACAATTAACACTCCTTCAGATTACGTGGCAATGCCTAACATCTTAGTGAGCAAGGAAAAGTTAATTCAAATAAGCAATCGAATCGAAGAATACTTGAAACAATCAGGAAAGTTGCCTCTTAACGAAGCAATACGAGTTATTGAAGCTGAGGGAGTAAGCGACGCATCCTGCGTCTTATCTCAACTTGACTATAAAATTATCTGGCGTGGAATAGACAGCGAACAAGCTGAAGTCACCAAGATTTTCAAAAAGAAGCAATGACAAGAAAAAACCATTGAAATAAGCCAGATATGTTCAACAGAATGTTAAATCCAAAAAGAATAATAGCTTATTGCATCTTCCTTATCTAATAGGTGGTTTTATGCCAATATACATTCTTTTGTCTACCCTCACTTCTGAAGGTAGGAAAACCAT
>JBEKVK010000190.1:0-3131 GCA_049514075.1 Bathyarchaeia archaeon
AACGATGTAGTTTACCTTGTCACGACTGAACACACACCTGAAACACCACTTTTCAAAGGCGGATTAGCACGAGCCATCAACGCTACAACTGGAAAAGAAATCTGGACCATCTCAGAGTACACAGGCGAATTCCAAGTCTTCAGCTACGCAGCAGCAGACGGATACAATACATGGTTTAATGGTTATGACGCTCAAATCTACGTTGTTGGCAGAGGACCAAGCCAAACTACAGTTACTGCTCCAAACGCAGGTTTAGCATCTGGACAACCAGTAGTAATCCGCGGCACAGTTACTGACGTTTCTGCAGGCACTAAGCAAAACGAGCAAGCGTCTAACTTTCCAAACGGAGTTCCAGTTTGTTCTGACGCTAGCATGCAAGCATGGATGGGCTACGTTTACCAGCAGCAGCCTGAACCAACCAACTTCACCGGAGTCCCAGTAAACATCTACGTATTAGACTCAAACCACAATTACAGACAAATAGGCACAGCCACAACCAACGAAAACGGAATGTACACACTTACATGGACACCTGACATTGCAGGTAACTATACGGTCTACGCAAACTTCGCTGGCACTAACGGTTACTGGCCATCATCCGACACAACAAGCTTCACTGCGATGCAAGCATCCGCAACAGCAGCACCAACGGCAACACCACTGAGCGGAGTAGCCACACAAACAGCACTTGAATACGGTATCGTCGCAATCATCATCGTGATAATCATAATCGGCGCAGTACTGGCACTTCTCCTCACAAGAAAACACCCGTAAACTAAACAATCCTAACATCAACATTTCCCCTTTTTTAGTCCCGTTAAAAAAACCTGAAAAAAACAATAGAAAGAGATGGAAAAAGAAATGCGGCTGAGAAGGCTCTGGCTAATATCACGAAGCTGCGATTGTAGAGTGATGTAGATTTTCATTTCTTTTTTCTCCTTAAAGAAGAATCAAAATCCGCCAGAGCCTCAGCAAACCTCTCCTAAAAAATTCCAGTAAAGAAACCTGAATTGGCAATTTCTTTTCATATAGGCCAGTCAGAAATCTGCTACGGCGCTAACCTTTAGGATGCGCAGTTAACTTGAGGCAGCCATCTGAAAAAAATAAATCATACGGGAACATATGTTTAGATACAGGTAAAGGATGCAGCAACGTATTGAGGCAATAATTCAGAAATTCAGGGAGAAAGGTGCCCTCAACCCGGAAACAGCCTTGACCATTCAAGGACTGGGTTTGCCACCTCGGTTCGAGCAAGCCATGCATCGAAGACTTGGTCAAACAGGAATTTTCGTGGAAGTAAACGGCAAATACTACCTTAACGAAGACCGGCTTAAGCAAATCCAGCAGCAACGCGCAAGAGGAGCTGGCAGAAGCGGCTTTAATCGGCAGGGCACCCCGGGTTGGCTGCGTTACGGGGGAATTTTGCTAATGTTACCGCTCGGAATCATAGTTGTCGGTTTGCTTGTGCTCTACTTTAACGTATATGGTGGAAACGGATACTTCCCAGGCGAAATTATCCTAATCCTACTGGTCGTCTTAGTGATTTTGTTCGTAGCTCGTATGCTTTTCTGGAGGGCAAGAAGACAGTACATGCGGCAACGTTGGATGCAAAATAAAACCGCATAATTGAAATAAAAAAAGCCTTTGGGGATTGCTCCGAACTTGCATTTTTGCGCTTAAGTCTACAGCTTGTCCAGGTTGAACGCTTTGTGAATGGCTTGAACTACCGCTTCCCCGTCTTTCTCTTTAACTACAAAAGAAATGTTGAGCTCTGAGGAGCCCTGCGCTATCATTCGAATGTTTATGCCGTTTTTGGCGACTGTGGTGAATATTTTTGAGGCCACGCCTAAAGTGCCTTTCATGTTAGCGCCGACAACGGCGATGACTGCCACGTCGTCTTCCGAAGATATATCACTTATCAACCCGCCCCTATCAAGCAACGCGATTTCAAGGTTGCTAATAGCCCTGCCTAAAACCCCACGTCGAATAACCATTGAAATGTTAGCTTCTGATGCAGCGGTTGATATCATCATCACATTGATGTTGTTTTTCCCAAGCACATCGAAGACTTTTGCATAGCTTCCAGGCGCGCCGACCATTCCTGCGCCGCTAACGTTTAACATAGCGACGTCTTTTATCATTGCTACAGCTTTGACGGCTTCTTTTGGGTTCGCAAAAGGTTCTGCAGTAATCAATGTGCCAATGTTTTCTGGGTGAAAAACGCTGCGTATCCTGACTGGAACGTTTTGTTTTATGACTGGCTCTAAGGCTCGTGGATGCATTGCTTTTGCACCGAAAATCGCCATTTCTGCAGCTTCTTGATAGCTTAATTGCGGGAGCATTTTTGCGGTTGGGACTATTTTTGGGTCGGTGGTCATTATGCCATCGACGTCAGTCCAAATCCATATTTCGTCAGCGCCTAAGGCGACTCCCAAGATTGTAGCGGTGTAATCTGATCCGCCCCGTCCAACCGTTGTGACCACTCCGTTTTGGTCCGCGGCAATGTAACCTGTAACTACTGGGATGATACCTTTTTCAAGCAATGGGCTTAGCCGTTCGCGGATTAGATGGGTTGTGAAATTCATGAGAGGGTCTGCTTCACCGAAATTTGAGTCAGTCACGATGCCTGCTTCTTTGCCTGTGAAGCATTGGGTTTCCAACTTGCGGTCTTTTATGGCTCCCCAAACGATAGGTGCTGACAACCGTTCGCCGAACGATAAAACATAGTCTTTCGATTTAGGCGTCAACTCGCCAACATAACATATGCCTGTTAACACTTTCTCGAGTTCAGCGATGGTTTTCTCAGTGATTTGAGTCACTTCCTTCTGTATCGGCTTGCTGGCTATTGCTGATTCGATCGCTGCCAAATGTTTCTTTGAAAGACCTGTGGTAAAGGCTTGAATGTGTTTTTCATCGCTTTTCCTTGCCTGCTCAGCCACCTCAATTAGGCTGTTAGTTACGCCTGCCAAAGCTGACACAACAACGGCTATTCTGCGGTCGCTCTTTGCCTGTTGGGTCACTATGTCACTTACATGGCGTATGTTTTCGCCTGTGGCTACACTGCTTCCGCCAAACTTCATGACTATCTTCATTTTTAGGACTCCGAGTTTTCATATAGCATTCTGTCTGCT
>JBEKVK010000191.1:0-3128 GCA_049514075.1 Bathyarchaeia archaeon
AAGCGGCGCAATCAACCTCTGCCGAGCTATCTCGTATCGAGAAGATGACGTGGCGAAGGGGGACCATACGCGGGTTTTGGGAAACGTGGCCTTTCGCGATCACGGAGCTGTATGGCTCAACGCTGCTCAATGTTTGGACTTGTGTAAGGTGGGCGTCTGTGCCTTGGTTTGAGCGGAAGATGACCCATCTTTTGACGGGTTCAAGCGGCTTAACCAACGCGTATGCGGCTTTGACTACTTCGGGTGTTTCTCCTCTGATGCCGAAGAGAATTGGGTCTGGACCCCGCGGAGTAATTATGACTCTTTTTTTCTGTTGATCTACATTGTTAAAAGTGTAAGGTGCAAGCTTTTTGTCCATCTCGAAAATTGATGCCGCGTCAACCTGCCGTTTTGTGCCCCAGTTCTGAGGAGCTCTGTAGGCGATGAGCTCGTAGGTGTGGTCGCAGCGGAGGGTTTCACCGATTGCTGCTAAAGCACCGATGATGCCCCGGCAAGAGTTGAACCCGCATGCTTCGCCGCCGAATTGCTTGATAAGCGATAAAGCTTCCTTAAGGGTTACGACGGTGGTTTCAGCCTTTTTCGAAAAAGCCGTGAATTCCCTGGGGATTTCTTGTTTACCGAAAAATACGATACCTGGGTCTGTACCTTTTTCTTTGATGGCAGAGTTTTTTTCCCACAGCCCCAAAGCAATTTCCTTTATTTCCTGCTCAAATTCTGCTGGGTGATTGAATCTTAAGCACAAGGAGCCGTTACCTCTTGTTTTCCACGGCACGTTCGGGTTAAGCCTAATTAGGAGCGGGTAATCGATGTATTCTGCCTGGAATCTGGCGAGTTTTTCAACAAGTAAGGCCGCAAGGTAGGTTGTGCAGCCTCCTTTGGTTGAGTCTGTGTCATCTAACCCAATGTGCATTACCTGTTTCTGGACCAAAGCAGCCTTCCTCCAAGCAAGCCTAGAAAGTGAACTACAAGGTTAAAAAAATGTTGTTTAAACAACAACATTTGGGTTGAGGCTAATGGATGAGGGCGGTCTCCATTGGGGTTTGCCTAAAAAACACTTGATCTTCCTAAATCGGCTGCGGCTTTTCCGTTATCACTATAGTCAACTTCGAGTTTATTTTCTCAACCTGACCTATTCCCTTAGTTATTATGTTCCGCAGTTTCTCTAAGCTATCAGCCTTTATGTTGGCGATAATATCATAGATTCCCCACAGATTATGCGCTTCTTCCACGCCGTCGATTTTCTTCAAAGCCTCAAGAACCTTGCTCTCCGCTCCGATTTCGGTATTTAACAGAACGTAAGCCATGGGCATTTTTTTCCAAACTCCTGAATTTTAAAAGGGTTGGTTTCAGAGATTGGGTGCTCTTTCATGTTTCAAGGGGAACGACAAAAAAGATCGGCGTGTATCCAAATCTCTTTTATCCAACCACCAAAAAATTTTGCGCATCCGTTAAAAATGAGGGCCTTCGCTGAAGGATGGTAGCTCACTGACACGTTATCAATTTTCTGCATTTTGGTCTCTCACTTACGGGTTTCAGATGCACAAGGTTTATTCAATTGCAAAAAATTTAAAATTATGTGACTGTATGTATACAATCACATGCTAGCTTTATGCTGGCATGAGATTTCTTAGGCTAAAACTGTTTTTCCAAGTTGAAAGAAAACGAGTTAAAAAAAACGATTATTTTTCTTCTACGACAATCATTGTCAGCGTTGACCGCACCTTGTCGAGGCGTCGAATTCGCCATGTCACCAGTTCTTTAAGCCTGTCCATCGTGTCAGCTTTAACTCGTGCAACAATGTCGTAGACACCGTAGACGGCTGACGCTTCCTCTACCCCTTCGACTTTCTTTAATTCTTTCAAAACGTCGGATTCCGAACCAATCTCAGTGTTTATCAGTACAAAGGCTGTTGGCATATCAATCTATCCTACAATAACTGATTAGCCTAGGCTGCATTAAAAAGTTTCCTAGCAGACAGCCAAGAAAGCGGCTCCCAGCTGAGAAAGCCGTTTACTTGTTAAGTATAATTTTGATTCCCGCCCATTGCAACGCACCGTAAGATACGACGAGGCGGAACCACAAGCTCACAACTCTTGTAAGTAACGTAACAGAAACACTCAGAGCCGCCGGAATACCTAGTGCAGTGAACGACAAACTCATGATTAATTCGGGCACACCAAAAAAAGTGAAGCCAACGGTTTGAAGAGTACCTGTTAAAGTGAACACTATCAGCACCTTGTCAACGGGTACGGGGTAACCTAAAGCCAAAAACGTGATGAAGGTAACTGAGATTTCGAAGACGAAGCTTGTAACCGAGTAAATAATGGGTTTAACCAGCGATTTCGAGTTTCCTCTCAAATGCTGCATCCCAACATGGAAGCTAGCTAAGAGTCCTTCTGCCTTTAGCCTAAAGTTTGTGGGGTTCCACGTTTTTCTGAAAAACGAAATCAGTTTTACCGCCCAGCTCAGCAAAGTTTTGGTTGCAGATGGCTTCACGCTAATGTAGTAAATCAATACCAGGGTCAAAATCAAAAGGGAGAGAACAAGAGAAATAAGGAAAGTAATGACAAACGGCACTGAGTAGCCCACAAGCACAAAACCTAAACCAAGCGACATCGCCACAACAGTGATGGTCATATTGAAGAGTTTCTGGCTAACCACCGAGGCCCCAATTTTCCCCGCACTAAGACTTGAGTCTTTGTTCAGCAGGTAAGTTTTGGAGATTTCGCCTGACCAGCCCAATTGTGGAACCGTTGCATCGAAAAACAGGCCGACCCAAGTGAAGAGGAATGCTTTACGACTAGTGATTTCCACGGACAGGCTGTTTAAAAGGCTGCGCCATACAAGCGACGAAAAGAAGGCGTAGATGAAATATGCGATAAAGGCGGTTGCGTAAATTTCCAGATTGGTTTTCGAAAGTATCTGGACAACCTGTGAAGGGTTAATGTAGAGGGCGAAGTAGAGAAGGAAGGCTAAGAGCCCAAAAATCAAAACTGCGAGAATCACTTTTTGCCCCAGCGGTCTTCCTGCGGTTTGCATGTTGAACTTCCAAGCCTTCCCTCTACCTTCGCTGGCTAAACTATTAAGCAATACGCAAAAAACGTTGATGCCCCGTGGGATAGAAAAAG
>JBEKVK010000192.1:0-3088 GCA_049514075.1 Bathyarchaeia archaeon
GGGGTTTTCGCTTCTGGCTTAGCTTATGATTCCAGTAAAGGAGAGATATTCGCCGCAAATGGTTACAACGGCGTTTCAGTCATATCGGACAGCACAAACACAGTTGTTGCAAACGTGACAGGTCCATCAGGAATCCAGGGTATAGCGTACGATTCTGGCAATGGCGAAATATTCGTAGGCAACTCAGTCATATCGGATAGCAACAACGCCGTGGTTGCGCAAGTTCCCACAGCACTCGGGTTGATAGTTTATGATTCAAGCAAAGGCGAAATAATCGGAGGCACCAATACCGAAATCGCTATCTTTTCAAATTCATCCTACACAATAAAGGTGCCCGAATTCAGCAGTGCAGCACTCTTTTCACTAGCCGCAGTGATGGTGGTTGTGAGCTTAGGCGCGGCTACGTTTAATAGGAAAAAAAGTCGAAAAATCGATCATAAACCGACTTGATTTCAATTAGGCGCACTCTGAGTTTTTTTGCTTGCGACTGTTTTTTAGAAATAAATGCTCTAAATAAGATTAGCTGAAAAGCACGGCGATTTTAACAAAAAGCAATCGTTGCTTTATAAGCGACTTAGTTGTAGTTTACAGTAGACTTGTAAGAAGCAATTCTTGCAAAGTCGATGGAGAAGGTTGAGGCTTTAATGTTAGGTAACAAAGTGATTTATGGAGAGACATTTAAATGCAGATTGTGTTCAGCGAAATTTCAAAATCCTGAAGAATTAAGAATTCACCGTATGGTTGATCATAAAGGGCACTCGCTTACGCTTACTCTCAAACGTTAACCGCATAAATTCTTCTTTGAGATTACCTCTTTAGCGAAGTTTCTTGTTTTCAATTGTTTCGAAGAGTCCATGATGATAAATACGTTAGTCTGAAGCGATTAATTCTCATGGTGATTGATTAAATTTGATTTCTGAGGCGCTAATGAAGCTCAGCTATGGTAATGTTAATTAGGAGTAGCCTAACCTTATTGCCGAAGATTATCATGAGCAAAAGTCTTGCTTTCTGGTTCATCCGAGACGGCGCAAAAATAATTCAATGCAGCAAAGAAGACTTTGACAAAGCAATCACCGAAGGAAAAAGTGTAAAGTACCACGGCTACGCTCACAAAAAAGCAGAAAAAATAGCAGAAAAGCTGGAGGAATCTAGGATGGCGCTTCTAGCAAAACCCGACCTGCCTACTAAGTTCCGCGCTGTTTTAACGTGCCCAAAAAACGTCGTTGAAGTTCAAGTCATAAGGGTTGATGACGAACAGTTCTGGGAAAAAGAATCAAGACGCCCAAAATACCAAATCTGAACCTGTTTGAATTCTGATTAGAAACCCAACTTCAGGATCGAGAATTCCGTTTCCCGATAAGGTTAAACGTCTAAAGTTGCAACAATGTATTGAAGGTGTTTTTTGTTTTAATTGGCGCTCAACCAACATCAGTCAAGAGAAGGATTTTAGAATTCATCTGGGATGCGAGAGCCGGGCCTGTTTTGCTGCTCACCATTGGAGAAAAGCGACTTGGCTTTGCGTTTTTCTGCCACCGAAGGCCGGAAAGAAGCTTTGTAATCCAAGGCCACACGTTTCCTCTATGTTCCCGATGTACAGGCTTGCTTCTTGGTTTTTTCGGTTTCATTTCACTTGCACTTTTTAACCTGCAGATTCCTCTGTTTGCAGCTTTTATGATGCTAGTGCCTTTAGCTGTCGACGGGACCTTTCAACTTACAGGTCTCAGAGAAAGCAACAACTTGCTTCGGTTGCTAACAGGCTTTCTATTTACGTTTGGATTTCTGTCGCTTGTGGCGGTGAAATTGTGAGTTCAAGAGCCAGAGAAGAAATTTACACTTGCGTTGGCATCTTGTTATTCCTTTTTGCCATTGGGTTATATGTGGTTTGGGTCTATTACGGATTTTTACCTTTTGCACTCGGCGCCGTCGTCATCTTGATATTCGCAGTCTATGCAGTTTACAGCTCCCGCAAACAAAAAAAGAATAAACCTCAAACAACAAACCAACCCAATTTTAGAGCTATGAATAACGCCTCTCCCGAGCAACGCGAGAAAATGATGGAGCTGGCAGGCTTCACAAAGTACACTGGCGAAGACGGCAGTATCCACTGGAAGCCTCCTTCTGGATCTATCCCGGAGTGGGCTAAAGCCGAGAAAATCGATGTTGTAATGAAAGCTGGATCCTTGGAAATTGAGGTGGAAAAGCAAAGCCCTAAAATCCGATGTTCCTACTGCGGCACTGTGTATGATGAAAAACTGGATAGGTGCCCAAACTGTGGGGCAACACGTCAGGGTAATGAAGAGCAAGTGAAAGAATCAACGCTTTAAACCTGTATTAGGCATCGGAAACAAAAGCAAACAGTTGTATCTGCAAGATGGTGGAAAATCAAAGGGTTTTTCTAGCTTTCCGCATTTCATATTCCCAGGGGTAAAACGTTTGAGTAAAACAAATGTTAAGAAGATTTCCACTTATCCTGACGTTATAACTAGTCTACCAGAAGCGAAGGTTGCATGTGAAGGCGGCAAAGCCTGGATTTTGCAGGCGGAATCAACCCAACTTGTTTTTTTCCAGTTTGAGAATGGTGCAGATATGCCCGCGCACAGCCACATCTACACGCAGTGGGGAATGGTTATCGACGGCGAAATGGAGTTGACCATTGATGGCAAGCCGCAACGATTCAAAAAAGGCGACGAATATCTTGTTCCAGCTGGGAAGCCTCATTGTGCCAGATTCTTCAAAAACACAAGAGTGATGGATTACTTTTCTGAGAAAAACCGGTACGAACACAAATGATTGTTCGAGGAAAAATCCCAGAATTCAAAGTTAACGTTTAACGCATTGTTCTGTCGCAATGTCAAAATGATGGGTTTTGCTGTAATCGCAGTTTTTGCAATCGTCTTTTATGTCTTGACCAAACGGGCAACCTTTCAGATCAGCCATACCTTTTCAACCTCTTTGCTTGAAACTTTTGGTAGCCCGGGAGAGACTCGAACTCTCGTCAAGGGCTCCAGAGGCCCCTATGCTTGACCGCTACACCACCGGGCTTCGAGCAGAACACAAACAAGTTAACAATATTTAACTTTAATGTTGC
>JBEKVK010000193.1:0-3085 GCA_049514075.1 Bathyarchaeia archaeon
GGAACAATAAGCGAAATCTGCGATTCTGACCCGCCAAACATGACGCGGGGCTGCATCGCGCAGGCATGGAGTGTAGCTGAACCGCTTAGGGCTTACGTTGAAGATGTGCTGATGGTAAAACCGCGTTTTGAGCCACCGTAGCTTGTTTCTGTAACATTTTTGGGTGAATTTTTTCTCTGATCCTTGAATAAAGAAAGGGGAGACGCTATTTTTGGTTCTGTGAAGTCTGAGTCTGGAATGGAGCTCATGTGAAAAATCCTCTGGTGTTTATTTTGGGCTATACAAAAATTCTGTTATTGCCATTTCAAAGTGACGAGGTAAATTCTTCATATTCAGTTGCCAAAATTCCGATTTCTAACTCTGATTGCTTTGTTTCTTCAAAATTATGTCTCATAAAACACACATAATCGTATAATGTGACCTTGGAAAAGATCCGTTCACTGGAAACATATTCATTACCTCTAAGTTTTGCATACAGATTTTGCATTGACATGATCTCAAGATACTTAGCACGCAAACCGAAAAGCTTCTTCAAAGCTTCAGAAAAAGCGTTTATTCTGTTTGGAATCTCCTGTTTCTTGATGTTGAGTTTCGTTTCTAAGTTAACGTATGTTGCTCTTTTTTGGCTTTCACCCAAAGATGAAAGTGCCTCGTCAATTGATTCGAGCAGCAACTCGTTGAACTTACTTCTGCTTAAGGTGCTTTGTGAAGCCATTGATAGCCCAGTTTTCGGATTATTTGCTCGGAAAACAATATATGATTTATGAATCCTTAATATGTCTGACTCTAAACAATATTGGTCTTTAGTCCCATGGTTAATTGAGAAAACCATCTGAGAAGGCTTAGAAATCGGCTGGTTCAAACAACTTAACAAGTATAGGGTTTCAGATATAACACGCGTCTATTATTTTATCCAATTATCAAGTCGTTTCTCTTGTGCAGTTTTCTCCTTTATTTTACTTATGCCCAGCAAATGTATGGGCTGTTTAGTGTTCATAGTTTTAGGCGATGATTTTACCGTGTTTCATTTCAAGTATTGTTTCGCAGTTCGCTTTAAGTTCTTGAAAACGGTTGTTTGTTGAACTAAAAAGAGCGATTTTTTCGAAGAAATCTTGCAGGTCATCTGGACGAACCTTAGATATTATTTTTTCCGTGATCTCATCTAGGTTTTTGTCGGTTTTTCCATTTACATAGTCACAAACACTGATTACGAAACCCAAACCTACAGTCATCAAGATCGCCCAACATTTGCATCTGAGTTAACGCGAAACCACGTTTATTTTTCTTATGAATTATCCGTCTTGTTTTATAATTAATATTAAGCATTGCGTATCTCGATAACTTATTTTTACTTGGTCAGCGATATATACCATATTCAGGTTTCTTACAAACGTACAGCAATCAATGTTTTTCATAATTTATGTGCACCTAGAGGATGCTATCAAAAACGAATTTTCAATCGTGGCATTTGAACCGTTTCGGTTTCATCGTTTCCGCGACTTGTTCTAACGGAAACTACCTGGAAAAGAAAGGTTAGCTGTTAGTACAAGAAATGATATTGAATTAATGCTTGTTTTGAGAAAGCGCGCATTGCTTTTGGGAAGTAGTTCCTGAAGTTTTCCTAGACCCAATTAAAGCTGAAGTGATTAGGGATGTTTTTAAGTAGATTTCTCTTGTTGTTGTCTCGCCACACTCACATAGGCTTAAGAAAGCGTTAACACGACTGTAATGTGTTTAGGTGTAAGTTATGAGTAGCAAAAAACCTCATCAGCCCCACACATTAGGAGCGCCGTCATCTCAAGAGACTCCCATTAGTGGCGTTAACCCTGGCCAGATTCCTTGTCCAGACTGCGGCAAAACTTTCAGGAGCCACTCGGAGATGCAAAGACACAGAGACACAGTACACCACGAAACAAAAGGACACGAGTAACGGCCACAAAAGATAATCACTCACGGTTTTAAAAACACGCTTAGGTTTACTTGAATACAAAATTGTTCTTTTTTGTGGGAGGTGGAAAATTGTCTGAAAAACATATGGATATGACTGAAAGGATTTCGAAGATTGGCGAAACGATAAATCAGTACCGGGAATCAATTATGGCCCATTTCAAGGATATGGAAGTTGACGTCAAGGAATGGAATGTTTCTGCTAAAAAAATCGACAAAGAATACGCCATAGATGTTACCTTAAAGCTAGCTATAAAGCCTAAGAAAGCCTGACGTCAATATCTGCCAACGGAAAGCTTGATTTTTGCAAGAAGGACTTAGTTCGCCTAAATTTTTTCTTTCTCTCTTCAAATCATCGGCAATACTCCGATATTTCGATTACTTTTCTAGGATACTGTTAAGTCTTTTGTCATGAATCCTTTTAAGTAGTTTTGGGGGAACTTCTCTTTGAAAATGTTAATGACGCCACACTACCTCTATTATTTGCCACAAAATTGTTACGAAAATTATCGCAATGCCAAGGTTCATCATAAAAGTAATTGCGATACCCCAAGGGATGCCCGGAAGCGGAAACGATGGCACAGGTCCCGAACTTGGACCAGTAAAGGAATATTGAATATATGAGTACACTACCTTTCCGAGGAAAGTGACAATGAACCCTTGCGTCCAAGTGGAATTTCCTGCACCCGCTGCCGTTTCTGTCCAATTGTTGTGGCACCCTGCTGGAACCCCCAAGTAAGTCATCGGTAAAGCTAATATTAGCCCTACCAGCAAAACGAAAACGAAAGCTCTCATTCTCGCCCAGACCAAGACTGTCAGTAGTTTTCCAGAGAATAGTTAAGGGCATCCAATAAAGATTTTATGATCATCAACCGAATATTCAAATGAATGCTATTTCAACCGAGAGCTTCACAGAACCCTTTTTTGTTCAACCATTGAACGGTGTTTCCCGCAATACTGAAGTGGACCATAAATGTATGTTTTCACTTTCAAAATTATAAAAACTACAAACCTTTGAAATGGATCATGATCTGAAAAATAAGAAAGCAAAGACTCGTCAAAACTTGTTCGTGACGCTGTTTTTGTAAAATGAAAGCTTGCAATCTTTTTCTGATGAGTGTTGTATATTAAAGATAAA
>JBEKVK010000194.1:0-3060 GCA_049514075.1 Bathyarchaeia archaeon
TCATTCCTGTTTTCCTCGTCATTGGCTGTTGGCCAAAAGCTTGGGTCATTGAACTCAGAAAGTTTCAGAATTTTGAAGTAATCAATGTTCGCGTTTTCGCAGAAAACAGCCAATTCACTTGCTAAAGCCATGTTCGTATCCTGCCGAGCCGCCGCAAAAAGCGTCGTTATCTCTGCCGTTTTCACATCGCCTATCGGTTTAACATCTTTGACTGCTGTTTTTACCATGTTGAGCACTGCATCCAATCCTGTTTTTCCAACGACTGCAAGCTTCAATTCTAGAACCGAGACTGGTTCAGCAAACAACTTGACCTGCGAGTTATGTATCGGAACGTACGCTAAACTGAAATCTTGGCCCGCCTTTAATCCTGACGTGTTCTCCAACGTTTCCTTCATTGCCCCTTCAGTGAATCCCAAGCCTGCAACTTCACCGTAAATAACCATCATGCCCGAATGCAATGCCCCGCCGACCTGCTTCAGAGCGCTTAGCACTTCTGAATAATCAATTTTCTTCTTTTCGTCAACTTTTGCAGGAACAGCAACAATTACAACGTCGCTTCTAGAAACGGCCTTTTTCAAATCGCTTGTAACGTTCAATTGCTCCATGTTGATTAGGGTCTTGATTTTGCCTTCAATTTCAGGCTGCCTAAATGGTGTTTTTCCCTTTGCCAGTTTTTTTACAACACTTGGATCGGCGTCCGAACAGGTCACTTTGAAGCCTGCTTGAGCAAACGCGTAAGCATAAAGAATTCCCTTCCGCCCGCATCCTACAACGCCAACCAAAAGCTTTGAACGCTTCTCGTTGGTGTCAATCTCGTCTGCTTTTAAGGTTAGAACGTTGGGCATTGACAGGTTTTCTCCACGGCAAAGAGCTTGCTAAAGAGTTTTGAGGGCTTTTTCAAGGATTGAACTGTAGTCTTTAACCAGATTTGATGCCTTTTCTGAGTTTTTCGCCTCAGCGTACAGCCTGAACACAGGTTCTGTGCCGCTTGGCCTGATTAGGATGGCACTGTTGTCACTGAACCAAATCTTGACGCCATCGATGGTGCTTATATTTTCGCCCTTTACCTGCTCGAGAATTTTCTTCAGAAGAACTTCTTTCTTGTCGTCGGGGCACTCGATTTTTCCTTTCTCTAGGAAGTACTGTGGTTGCTCAGCTACCAACGCGGAAAGGCTCTTCCCTGTTTGAGCCATTATATCCAGCAGCAAGGCGGTTGTCATTGCTCCGTCTCGCACGGCCTGGTGCGGGCCATAAAAGATTCCGCCGTTTTCTTCGCCACCCAGCTTTGCATGTACTTCTTTCATTTTTTGGGAAACTGTGACGCTTCCAACTTTAGTCCAGATTAAATCGCCTTTGTAAGCTTCTACCGTATCTTTGATGAGAGTGGAGGAGCTTACGGGAGTGACGATTTTTGCGCCTGGATTATTTGCAAGGAACTGTTTTATGACTATCGCGAAGGTTTTGTCTCCCCAGTAAATTGTTCCGTTGTGGTCGGCGAAAATTGATCGGTCAGCGTCGCCGTCAAAAGCTACGCCTATATCTGCGCCGATCGCTTTTACAGTTGCGGATAAGTCGGTTAGGTTTTCGGGTCTGGGCTCTGGCATTCTCCCTGGGAATGTGCCGTCGATATTGGCGTTGATGCTGGTAACCTTGCATCCGAGTTCCCTAACAAGTTGCGGTCCCGTTAAGCCTCCGACGCTGTTAGCTGCATCCACAACAACATGAAAGTGCTTTTGTGCAATTTTCTGTGGATTAACATGTTTCTTAATCGCCTGCACATACTCGTCATTGATCCCAGGCACATCCTGCACCGTGCCTAATTTGTCCCATTCAGCGAAGACAATCTTGTTGTCGAAGTAGAGGTTCTCTATTTCGACTTCTTGCTCATGAGACGTCTCAATCCCGTCGCTCCAAATAACCTTGATACCATTATATTCAGGCGGGTTGTGTGAAGCTGTGATTATTACACCGCCGTCCATCTTGTGGTTCTTAACTGCGAACTGCAAGGAGGGTGTAGGCGCCATCCCCGCGAAAAACACGTGACATCCAGTGGATGTTAAACCCGAAATAACTGCTTTAGAAAGCATACTGCCGCTCGTCCGTGCGTCATGCCCGACAAGTAGGTTTTTTCTACCGAAAAAAGTCCCAATTGCACAGCCAACTTTAATGGCCATTTCAGGCGTCAACTCAACGTTGACTAAACCTCGGATGCCGTTGGTTCCGAAAAGTTTTCTTTCGCTCATAAACTTCACTTCATTTTAGTTATTAGTTAACCTTGGGTTTTATAATGTTTTCAGCCACCTCTTTTGCAGGGCAAACCGAAGACGCTTCTGAAAGATGCGAATTATCTTTGACTTTTGCGTGGTCACCAATAATGCAGCCATTGCTTAGCGTAACCTGTTTCCCGATGCGTGCTCCCTCCCCGATTATCGCTCCGTCAACCACTGAAAAGTCGCCGATAGATGCGTGTGGAAAAACAACCGAGTTGCTTATCTGTACGTTTTTGCCAACCTTGACGTTTTCTCCGAGGATTGCGTATGGGCCAATTATGGATTTTTCATTTATTGACACGCCCTTGTCAAATGCAATGGGGTTTTTAATCTCGAAGTTTTTTGGTTTCTTCTGTTTTTGGGGGCTGACCCAGGTGTCAAGTATCAATTTGTTGGTTTGCAGGTACTCGTCGGGTTTGCCTATGTCAATCCATAAGCCGTTGATGAAGTGTCCATAGAGTTTTCCTTCCTCTGCAAGTTTGGGGAAAACCTCACGTTCAACTGAGACGGCTCTTCCCGAGGGAATGTAGTCGAAGACTTGGGGACTTAGAACGTACACTCCTGCGTTTATGAAGTTGCTTGGCGCTTTGCCTTTCGGCGGTTTTTCAACGAACCGGTTTATTTGGCTGTTACTTCCCATTTCGGCAACCCCATACCTGGATGGATCTTCCACTTTGCAGAGTGCAATTGTCGCTAAGCCGCCGGTTTTTACGTGTGCGTTGTAGAGTTCTCTATAATTTAGATCCGCAAAGATGTCGCCGTTCAAAACGATAAATGGTTCATCATGACC
>JBEKVK010000195.1:0-3011 GCA_049514075.1 Bathyarchaeia archaeon
ACTTTCAGCTTAGAAGGCTGACGCGCTATCCGTACTGCGCCACGGACCCACTTGTCGGGCACTGTAATGACGACGCTTCCAAATATAATTTTACCTATCGCCTCGTACAACAATAGACGATTTGTCAGCTTCTATAATTTTTGCCTGCATCTTTCGCAGAAAAGAGCGTCTGCTTGGTTTGGTACGCCGCATTTGGGGCATATTTTTGTTTGGCTTGAGAGGGTCGGAACTGCTGACATGTTCACAGGAGCTGTTGGAAAGGCTGGTGGAGTTTGGATTCTGAAGAAAGCCATTGCCAAAATCACCCAAGCTACGTCTTGAATGAGCCCTCCTGGAACCGACAAAGTGAGCAATATAGTACTGTAGGATAAGGACAAGGAATACGCGATTGCTGCAAGTATTGCCGTCGCAGCGACTGAAACTAAAGCGCCGGCTAACAGCACCTTGGCACCAGTTCGAAACAGGACAACCTTCGATTTGTCTCCAAGCAAATTAATCGAGAGAACATTGAACAGTATCCAAACCAACGAAACAGCGGCGAAAATGGGCAACATAGGCAAAAGAGATTTCTGAACCACGCCGCTAATTTGGGTTTGCGAAGTTGTTGAAGACGTCAAGATCGGAACCACAGATGCCGCGTTTGCAATAGCGATCGCTATGGCCACTACTATGCTTAGGATGCCAATTATTATCGCTGCTACTAAGCCGTAGATGATGTAGTCGAATATGCGGGGTTCACTGTAGTCTTTTGAGAAGCCGTGCATAGCGACAAAGAAAAGAATCAACGCCACAAAACCCAAAATGCCGATGATGCCTGAGATACCGACAAGCGCAATGGAAACCCCACCCGTTTTTGACAACGTGTTTTGGAAAATAGAGAGAACTTGGCTGACTACGCTTGTCACGAATAAACAGGCGGCGACTCCGCCCGTGGTTCGGTTAGACTCGATCGTCAACTTTGACGTTTCTCCCTAACCGCTACATGGTAGCGTTAAAGGGATAAGTTTTTTGCTGCAGAGGAGCGCTAAGGGCTTCATCAAAAGGTCTATTTTATTCGAAAAATAATTTTCAGGTTGCCGCCAATGTGGATTCCTTCAACTGGAATCCTGAAAGAAAGAACTTGATGTGTTTGGCCCCAAGATGCTCTTATTTGGATCAAGTAGAACCTAAGGGTCGAGTTTGCAATAATCTTTTCGCCAGTCGGTCGAAGCGCCGCGGATCTTGCTAAATGGATTTATTAGGGTTTTACTGCAACAGTTAGTATTAAATCGAAACAGGGAATCTTTCACAGTTGAGGAACTAGGTATGCGGTCACGTCGAAGTGTGTTCAAGGATGAATCTAAGCTTGACATAAATTACGTTCCGCAGAAGCTTCCTCATAGGGAAACCGAGCTTCGTCTTCTAATGGAATTCTTCAGCTTTGTTACCCGCTTCCCCGAGCGAATGGCTCAGCGTGTCATATTAACCGGCGATGTGGGAACGGGAAAAACCGTTCTTGCGCAGCATTTCGGCGAGAACATGACTTCCGAAGCCAACAGGCGAGCCGTAAAGTTCCGTTATATCCATGTCAACTGCAGGGAATTCAGAGGCACCCTCCTCCAAATCATTCATCAAGCACTAACCGCTTTCCGTCCCACCTACCCATCCCGTGGATATTCAGAGCAAGAAGTCCTCGCAACGCTGTTGCAGGTCCTAGATGAAGAACAGGTTTCTGTGGTTCTGACGCTGGACGAGTTTGACAGCCTAATAGAGCATGAAGGTTCCGACGCTGTCTACAAGCTCACACGGCTGCAGGAGATGCGGCAAGGCAAACCCCAGCGGCTATCATTCATCTTCATAATGCGTGACTTAAAAGCGATTGAGCAGCTGGATGAAAGCTCAAAAAGCACTCTTCAACGAAGCGTCATCCGCCTTGAACGTTACGGCAAAGAGCAACTCGTTGACATATTAAGGGAACGCGTAACCATTGCGTTTGAACTCGGGGCAATAGAGGAAGATGTGGTAGCCCTGATTGCGGAGTTGGCGTTTAAGGAAACGGGGAACGCGCGGTTCGGCATAGAATTGCTTTGGCGTGCGGGCAAATACGCGGATGCTAACGACGCTGAAGGGGTTGAAGCAGAATGTGTTCGAAAGGCAGTCTCCAGCATCATCCCAAGTATGCGACGAAGCGACTTAGCTTCTTTGGGAATGCATGAAAAACTGTTCCTGCTAGCAGTGGCGCGGTTCTTCAAAGAAAACGGTCAAGCTTACGCATTACTAACCGAGGTTGAGAAAGTTTACGAGGTTATCTGCGAAGAATTCGATCAGAAACCTAACAGCCACACCCAAATCTGGAACTACGCCCAATACTTCTCGTCTATGGGAATTATCAAAATTGAAGTTGCCTCCACAACGGGAAGGGGAAGATCAACACAAGTTTCTCTGCCTGCTATCCCAGCGGTTGAACTTGAGAAAGAGCTGAATGCCTCTTTAACTGCAGAAAAAGGAAGAACGTGACGTAGCAATGGAGATTGAAGAGGTTTTATCGTCGAGACTTCGCGTGAAAATCCTAAGATTACTCTACGAACTGGGTTCGCTCAACGTTTCCGATATTGCACGGCGACTTGGCAGCAACTTCGCCACGACGGCTGATAACCTAAAAGTTTTTGAGGCAGAAGGAATTCTGCAGGAACTCACGTACGGGCGGGTACGCATGTACAGGTTTAACGAAGCATCCCCAAAAGCCAAAGCAATCAAGAGCCTCATAGAAACATGGGAACAAAACAAGTAGCCCCACGACTGGTCCACCGCATAGCTTGCAAACAGGATTAAATCAGGACTGTGACTTCTCTAAAACAAAAAGACATACAAGAAAGGAAAACAGAATTATCACAAGAACAAAACGCTACTGGTGAAGTAACTTTGGTTATGGTTGATGTTTCAGATAAGGCGGAAATCTTCCGTGAAGCAACGGCGTCGGGAACGATAAAGCTGAAGCCGGAAACGATTGGTTTGATTAAGACTGGAAAAAT
>JBEKVK010000196.1:0-3215 GCA_049514075.1 Bathyarchaeia archaeon
AGTTCTTCACGATTCGCCTTGGGTTCGTTTGGGTGTATCTATGCTAAATAACCTTTATTAAGACTTACTACACAAGTTATACTTGCGGCAGACACACTGAGGTAAGAGGGTAACATGCAAAAGCGGATACTCTCAATAAAAACCGCAGTAGCGGCGTTAGTACGGGAAATTCCAATACGGATAAAAGCAGTAGTTGTAGGTCTAAAGTCAAAGCTTCCGGGGACGTCGTCGGTAGTGGCGTTAGTACGGGAAGTTACATTCTATGAACAGTTAAAAAAAGCCACGCAGCTTTCTAAGCCACATAATGACGAGTCAAAAAAGCTTAAGCTTAAGGAAACAGCGTCAAAAGATTCCGAAAACAAATCACGTGGTAGGTTCAAAACGAAAACTATCAAAAACAACCTTGGTAGTTCTTGCATTAGTGGTGATAGGACTGGCTTTATCAGTTACCACTTTTGCTGTCATCACCAACTCGCCAATTCCGTCTTCAGCTGATATAGTGAAAACGTTACCAAACGTGTCCAATAGCCCTGCCACACAATCACCGAACGTGGCCAATAGCCTATCATCAAAGTCAAACGTGCTTTCAAATGGGGCAGTGACAACATCGGCAAACTGCGGCTTGTATTCTGACAGCGCATGCACGACACCTCTGGGCTCCATAGATTGGGGCGTTTTAACCGCTGGTGGAACTGTCACTCAAACAATTTACGTAAAAAACACCGGCAGCGGTCTTCCGCTAACTTTGAACATGACGACAACTAATTGGAGTCCGGCAAGCGCAAATGGACCAATAACTGTAACATGGGATCAAGAAGGCACAATCCTGTCGCCTGGGCAATCGATAGCTGCAACCCTAACATTGGCTGTCTCCTCAAGCGAGATTGGGCTCACAAACTTCGGCGTCCAAATATCTATAACCGGCACAAATTCCTGACACTTTCAACCTAAGTCGGAATTGCAAACTTTAGCGTCAAAATTACATCCCAACAGTGCAAATTACCTTCAAGAAACTTTCCCAAACTATTTTTTCCTGAAACTAGCCCATTAGCTTAAGCCTTATACAGATTTGATGAATTTCTACTTCGAAATTATTCAAAAATGGTATCCTTCTCATTTTAGGATTCCGCTCGTGCCTGCCTCCATCTGGATTATCTGCCTCGAAGGGTGATTCTAACCCAATGGCGGACTTATCCGCCGTTTCATTAGTACATTTCCCGCATTTGGCGCGTATGCTGAATTTGGGAAGTTGACTTTAACATCAGGCGACATAGACAAAAAGTTCACGTTAAAAAATGGTATGCAAAAATTTTATATGAATTAGCAGCCGATAAGACGCCAGTTGTGGCGCGGAGAAGATTGAGAATGGAAACGACGATGAGGAAATTGGGTTTAGTCGTTTTTGTTACTGTTCTTGTGGTCATTATGTTTTCTTTTTCATCGTTTGTTGCTCTGGCGCAGTATGAGACTACAAAGACAGCTGATTTTACCATTCCATCTTCTGGCACAAGTCATATCGATCTAAGTACCACCCCGGGCGATGTTTCGATTGATATATCTGGCACAATTTATGCAAATGGATTAGTATCCACTGCCACTTACGCTGGAAATCCACAACCACACGCCTCTTGGCCTGTTAAGGTTACATTGACCCGCTTTGTTGATGTCACCATTAGTATGGATGCAAGTTATTTTAAAACTGCAAACTTGACGATATCTTACAGCAATTCCGACGTTAAGGGGATAAATCCGCCTTATTCACTTTACAAGTATAATTCTGAATCTAACACCTACCTTCCACTAAATAGCACTGTTGATGACTCAGCGAAAACCATAACCACCACATTAACAAGCATCAATGATCCCCTTTTTGCCATAGGTGGCACAACTGCTCCGGTTGTTACCCCAACCCCTGTACTCTCCTCTAATCAACAATGGATCTGGGTGATAGTGGCAACTGTCATCATAATTATTGTGCTCACTGTTGCTCTGCTGATATTCCGTCGCAGGGCTTCGAATGCATGAGGGATGTTTCAACAAAGTATCTGCGTTGTTAATTTTGACGCCGCCAGAATGAGGTTCAATCTCTTTTTGGTTGGTTTTTGTTGTGTTGCCATTTAGGAAACGTGACCTTTATACTCTCATGGATATCTTTTGCTTAAGCAGAGAAAGGCGATCGGGGAGAATGGAGGCTTCCATACTGCTTTCGATATTACGATGTTATTGCAAGCCTTAACAGATAACGAGGAAACTAAAATGAACCAAAAAACTACGGATGAAATTCGAGCATTGAGTTTGTGGAGAAATATTCTTTCGGTCATTCTGCCTCGGGCTCCATTTAACTGAGAATTCCTGGACCTGTAGTACAGTTGTTCAATTGCACGGCAAGCTTATTCTACCTATAATGTTTATTAAGTCTCACGATGCAACACACTTATCGAGGGGTACCGTGGCGAAACGTAAAGTCACAATAATTGTTGCATTAGCAGCATTAATAATGATCGGCGTATCTTTAACACTGCTCACCTTTGCAACTCTTTCCACATCTACAACCTTAACATCAACCGGTTCCGTGTCTTCAACGGCAAACTTGGGCCTATACTCCGACAGCGGATGCACGACACCCCTGAACTCCATAAACTGGGGAACAATAACAGCAGGAGGCAACGTCACTAAAACAATCTACATCAAAAACATCAGCAGCGGCTTAGCATTAACACTAAACATGGCTACCAGCAACTGGAGCCCATCAAACTCAAATGAATACTTGACAATCTCTTGGAACCAAGACGGCACCAGACTCCAACCCTGCTCGTCAACATCCGCAACCTTAACTCTGATAGTTTCCTCAGCGGAAGTAGGAATCACAACCTTCAACGCCCAAATATCAATCACCGGCACAAACTAGCCAAAATTTTAAGCTAACAATTTTTTGCATTTGTTCAAGTACGTTGTTATGCTCATGTAGTGTAGGTTGCTTTGGAGTGCCCAATGTTTGCCAAGCAATCTTATTTTCCCCCAGATGAGTTAGAAAATACTTGACGTTAACGGCAACAAGTTGGAAGGATTTGACTATTTATTTAACGATCTTGAAGGCTTTTCTTAGCAGCAGTCTTCTTTTAGGTTTTTAGTCTACGCTCGGGCAAAAGAACTGTAAGGGCGATATTTTCTTTTAGATTGGCTAAGTCCGGTTTTAATTTTTCCTTTCTCTTTCC
>JBEKVK010000197.1:0-4197 GCA_049514075.1 Bathyarchaeia archaeon
GTTTTTGGTTCTCGAGGGTTTCCAAGCTGGCTTATCTTGGTCGCTAATTCTTCAGAGACGAAACGCGCTTAGAAAAGCTTTCGAAGGCTTTGACCCAATCAAGGTCGCAAAATTCTCCGAAGACGACGTCAGCAGACTCATGGAAACTCCCGGGGTAATAAAACACAAAGCCAAAATTCTTTCGGCGATAAACAACGCTCAACGAATTCTTGAAATACAAACAGAATTTGGCTCCTTCAACACTTTCATATGGAAATTCGTAAACGGCAAAACCATTAACCACGAGTTTACTTCTTTTTCGGAAATGCCGCCTGAAAACGAGCAGGCCAAAACCATGAGCAAGGAGATGAAGAGCAGAGGCTTCAAGTTTGTTGGTCCTAGTGTATGCTACTCTTTCATGCAGGCAGTTGGATTGGTGAACGACCATTTAGTCTGGTGCTTCCGCTACAAACAAGTAAAAAACATTACGTAGCCAGCAGGCACGTGGGACATCAGATTCAGTTTTGACAGAAAAAATACGTCTGTGGTTGTGGAGTCGTTGGCGGGATTTGTTCAAGTTTTGTTAGAAAAGGCCTTCCGAAAACTGGGGAGGTTAGAGAAAAAGGCTCGCCTGAATCTACCTTATCATCAGAACAAATAAAATACGATAAAATATGGGTTGACTTATCCTATGGCCTCCCCGTTTTACGACGGGCCCACGTTCGAGTTTATGCTTCTTGTATGGCAGATATTTCTTGCATAAGTTCCCGGAAACACCTTAAAATGATTGTGCCTCGTTGAGTGACTGCGAAAACTGTGTGTCTCTTTCTTACCGTTCGTTCTATTAAGCCTTGTTTGATTAGAAAGTCCAGATACTCTTTGAGGATGTTGCTGTTGAAGTTAGATTTGGACATAATGTGTGTTAGTTTCAGCGGCCCTTTATTCGCCAATACATCGAGGATGTCCACGTATCTTTCTAGTTTTGACCGTCTTATCTTCGTCGCTTCACGATTCTCCAGTTTCACAGGTGGTCTTTCCACTGCAAATAACGGAACGTTTTTTTATAAACTTTTGCTATTTTGACGTTGCTGATTCCAGTCAATTGGCAAATTATGTATTTTGAATCAAAAAAAATGAATTTCAAGCTATATGCATATGAAAGAAATGGTCAGGTGTGCTGTTTCAAGGATTCTGCTAGTGATTGTACCGAGCTTGCTAATTCGGCAGTTTCTCTATATGCCGCTTAATTAGCGAAAGCAGGCTACTCAGCGGTTGTTTAATTCAAGAAACCAATCATTTTGTTTACAAAACTCTAGTGCGTAACCAAGAATGAATCTAAAACTACATAAATAAACAGAGTTGTTAGCATGTGGTTGTGCCAAGCCTATCACAATTTCTTATATCCATTGCAGGCTAAATATTACCCTAATAATCTGGCAAAGTTAGGAATGAGAGGTCATGGCCAAAAAAGGCATTCAAGAAATTAACTTTACTTTTGATCAAGACCGCAAAAGCAGATTGGATTCTCATAAAAAAAGCATGCGAACTATCAGATGTGCATGCGGTTTTGAAATCTTGGTTCTGCCCGATGTGAAAGCCATGGACCGTGCCATAGAAAATCATTTAGCCGAACATAGGTTGGCAAGTGGTTGCTCAGAAAGTAATTTAGCGCTTAATTGGTTAAGGCAGTTCTTGGCAGAACAGCTTTTAAGAGTAGCCAGCGAAATAAATCTGTCAACTGTAAATTAGCTTGAAAAGCCAACCAAGGCTTCCAGAAATTTACCCCCATTGGGAGATTACTGATAGACCGATAAACCTCTGACTTTGCACCGCAAACAAAGCAAGCTTTCAACGATAGTAAAACATGGATAAAATGAATTTTAGATGTTTGAACAAAAACAAGTAACTAATGAAACCAAAATAACTTTAAATTAAGCCTGAAGTCCCCTGCCCACCCTGAAATCGTTCGTTTGGCAATGCCCGAACTCAGTCTAGGTGGTTTGCACTTACATTTTTCAATAGCCTCATGAGAGCTAAATTAATAGCCAACATGTCTTCTTGAGGCTTTTTCCTCTTCCGCTAACCTTTCAAGAACAAAGTTACGGTTTTTTAAAAACTCTGCAATTTCTACTTGAATTTTCTGTCTGTCAACAGGTGGCTGAATAAAATGAGTAAAGCGACTGTCCGTTTGTTTAACATGGTCATATTGCGTATGGTGTACATCAAGCATGTATCCATTTTCAGTCAAATGCAGAGTAAAAGTGAGACTTACGGAAACAAGCGTTGCACCGCTTTTGATTGGCATTCTTAACATTCCATTCTTAGCAAATGGTTTGTCCACATTATCTTCTAAAGATGGATTGCCAAAAACCTGGCAGACCTTTATCAATTCATCATTAACAGTTGCAAATATCATTTCCCCTTGTTGTTTGTATTTTTCTCTTAACCCATCCCATTTCTTCTTATCTTCCTCTACGCTATCTTGAATTTGCTTCTCTTCATTCTTAAATTTTTCAAGCCAATTGTCTCCAGACAATACTATCCCTGCTACCAATTAATCATATGAAGGTTTAAGTTTATTGCAACCTCTCAGCTTTCAAAAAGCCAAAAAACAATTGGCAAGGATTTTCTATATTCGGCCCATTTCGTGATCGGCTTTTTAGCCCGCTCCGCTTCGCAAAATAGCCCACTTCAGTTCTCAAAAATGCCTAAAAGATACCTTAACCGTTTGACTGTTTCTAATGCCCAATATGGAATCCTGTAATATTCACGATCGATTTGAGGCCTCAGTCAACATTTTTGTAGATCCCACTCAGAAGGCCCAAGTTATTGATGCCCTCGAAAAAGTCGAAAACATCGAGGAGATTTATGATGTAAAAGGCGAATGTGACATTGTCTCCATAGTTTCGGCTTCAAGCATAGAAGAGTTCCGCAACGTCTTGCATAAGAAAATCCTGAAGATCAAAGGCGTCCAAAGCACTTGGCTTATCATCAGAACATATAAAATACAACAAATAGTTTTCGAGTTGAATTATTTTATCCGGGCCAACCGGCGACAGGCCTTTGCCCGAACAGTGTACGTTGTATAGGAGCGCACATTGGAAACTTTTCTAAAAAGGGGTTTTGCAGTTAGATCGCCCATAATCCTCATGCGAGGAGTTCCAGGCTAACTGGCTTCCCTGGCCTTTTGCATAGGCTTCTTATAAGTTAGTTATTGGGATTTGAAGAGGGACGGCTTCACTGTTTTTGTTGGATCCATTCTTTGGCCGCTTCTTAGATAAGTCGCCATTTTTGTCTCCGAATCTGTCTAGTTCGTCCGAAATGTCAGTGTTGATGCGGCCCAATTTTAGTCTCTTGTTTTTGCTGGTTACATATTTTTGAAGGAAGTGAGCAGCCAATTTTTGTATTCAGTTTTTGTGTTTGTCATGCTTTGTCCCTTCGAGTTCGCTTATTTACATTAGCATATATGTGTATACACGCTTATAAGTGTATGTGTTTAAGTGCATAAAACGTATGGGGATATTGCAGGAACTATCCGAAATGTGATCTTACCAAGGTCTTCCAAAATCTGGGGGATAGAGGAGAAAGGCTTTCCGTCCAAGAGCTAATCATCAGAACATACAAAAATCAAATAAATAAATTCAAACTTATCTGCTCTATACTCGCCAGTTTTCGACAGGCCTTAGGTATCTATTAGTTGCAGTTCAGAAATTCTTTTCTGCACAATCTCGGATAGCAGTTGCCTTATTGGTTTGTCAGGCGCTGTCTTATCTAAATTGTCGATTCTCTGGGCAAGCTCCTCGTCGCCGATTGTGGTTCTTAGCCACTTTTGGAAGTCGCCTCGTTCGAAGTGGAACCTGATTGATTGTATGTCCAAGTGGTGAAGGTCGCTTAGGAGAGAGCAAAGAGATGTTGCTGTCTCGCCTGAATAATGGCCATCTGGCGCGAAAAAGTGGAAACCTTGCTCATAAGGAACTGGGCTAAGTATTTTCTGTGCCTTTTCAACGCTCATTGACAAGGTAATAATCTCCAAATAATTATGGAGGCAAGATGCTAAAATGGTTTTGGCGCTTAAGGCCTTCCAAAATCCCGGGGTATAGAGGGAAAGGCTTGCCTGAATTTACCTTATAATCAGAAAATATAAAATGGATATAATTGATTCTGAGTTGACTTACTCTATGGCGCCCAATTCGTAAAAGGCCTAATGCCCCCTCACAC
>JBEKVK010000198.1:0-4792 GCA_049514075.1 Bathyarchaeia archaeon
TCTTCCTTAGAATATTCTAACATTTCAACTGCGGCGTTGTTAACTTCTAAAAAGTTTCCGTCAAAATCAACAACCCAAGCAGATTCATCCATTCCATTGATTAAGTTCTTATAATTTTCCTCGCTTTCAATTAATGCTTGTTCAGATTTCTTGCGTTCACTGATGTCCTGAATGACACCATTTACTTTTATCGGAGTTTTGTTTTGATCAAATACCAGTTCCGCCACGGAATGAATGTATCGTTCTTGACCGTTGTCGGGACGTTCAATTTTGAATTCCAAATCATACTTTTTGTTATTTAGGATCAATTCTTGCAGAGCAAGATTCAAGTTGGGGCGATACTCAGGTAAAACAGCTTGCTGCGCTAATGCTAAAGGCAAGAAATCGTTTGATCGTTCAAGTCCATAGATTTTGAATGCTTCCTCAGATGCTCGTATTTTTTGGGTTTGCAAATCTAACTCCCAATTTCCTACATGTGCAATGGCTTGAGCTTTTCGCAGACTGTTTTCGTTTTCCTGCAGCAACTTTTCCGTCTGCATTTGCTCAGTTATGTCTTTTCCAAACACAGATATTCCGAATATTTTTTCTTCTTGTCTAATAACGTTGAAACTTAGTTGGAAGACACGGTTACACACGTTCATTTTGTACGTCGTCGAGTAAGGACCGTCGATTAATGCCCGCTTATAGAACTCGCGCCATTCCTCAAATTCCGCTGTTGAAAACAGATTCTCCGGACGCATGCCAACATTAACTGCAAGCTCATTCTCATTCAAAAAATATTCTTCAAAACTTCGATTAAAATCAAGAAGAGCAAAGTCATCGCAACTAACAGACCATATCATATCCGATGTACTGTCAACAATTGAACGCATAGAACTCTGCGACTCAATCAACGCTAACTCAGCATTATAGTGCGCTACGGCGGATTTCAGACCGTACGCTAATTCGCCATAGACTGTTTCAGGTGAACCTTGTTTGTTGAAGTATCCGCTAGCACCAAGGTTTAATGCTTTTATGGCTACTTCTTCCCTGCCCTTTCCAGTGAACAAAACGAAAGGAATACTATTGTTCTGCTTTCGCAACTCCGTTAGGAATTGGAGACCATCTTTTCGGGGCATTTCATAATCAGAAATCACAACATCATAGTGAATAATCGATAGTTTCTTGAAGGCTTCATCCACACAGCATGCGCAATCAAACTCAAAGCAGGCATCAATATCCATCATAATCTGTTTTGAGATTTCCAATATGTTCGAATCATCGTCAACATGCAAAACTCGAATACGGCTATTTTTATTCGAAGAAACCAAATCAGATGCGTCTACAACCATTCCATTCTGATTGAGGATTTGAATTAGCCATGCCCCAAATTAAATGACTGAGTTTATTATAAGTCAATTATGAATTGCAATTACTGATTTCAAATTGCTTTCATTTGAAAAAAAGCGGTCTTCTTGAAGTAAAAACCAATAACCCAACGTCCAATCATTAGGCGAAAATTCGAGTTGCAAAGTCAAACTTGAACAAGGAGCCTCTGGCTTTTGGGTTAAGTCTCCGCCGACTCGCTTGATGATACGCAGAAAGTATTTCTGCGGCATTGCTTGGGATTTGCTTAATGGTTTGATCCACTCCACCGGTAGCCAAACACTATAATAAGGTAATTAAGATAAAATAAAGTGAATAAGCAACCTGCAAAAACTTGAATGACGCTTGACGTCCAAGGTGTCCTTATTGTGGCAACACTTGCCATGAAAAAGATGACGACATCGTCAAGTGTCTTGATTGAAGCATAGGGACGTACAACGCAGGTAAGCATGAGGCAAGTTCCGGATAATTACAAGAAAACGGCATTGTTTCCTTTGAGTTTGTTGGATAGAACTATATGGAAAACTTTGAAAGATTAAGCAGTAAAATTCTCATTAGAACCTGCTCATGTGGCATCATATTTGAAACGTATGATCCAGAAAAAGTGTACCATTCAAACAAGTGTAGGACAAGGTACCAAAGCAAAAAAGCTAAGTGAGCAAAGTTTTGCGTAGAGCGGCGCGCTTATCACATGTTGTGGTGTTACAATCACAAATTCTTAAAAGCATTCAGCAATTGAATACATTATTTTCTCATGAAATTAAAAAAGGCAGGGTAAGAAAATATGATAAAAACTTATCCATTTCTTTTGTTTGACGGCAACTGTGCTGAAGCAATGACCTTTTACCACAAATGTCTCGGAGGAGAATTATCTTTAACAAGGCTTGGCGATACCCCTATGAAAGAAATGTTTCCACCAGAAAAACGCAACAGAATTATCAATGCCCATCTCAAAAATGGCGATGTTGACATATCAGCCACAGATTGGATGGCATCCCCCGCATTTAATCCAGTACAAGGGAATACATTTGCCATATTTGTCACAGGCAAAACCTACGATGAATTGAAAGCGGTATTTGATAAGCTGTCAGAAGGAGCAGACAAAACACCGGTCCGGTTTCAAGAATTGCATGATTTGCCCATTGGAGTCTATGGGCAATTTCATGATAAATATGGCGTTCCGTGGATATTTTTGGGAGAAAAAAAGATTGAGGCTTAATCCCAAAATCTAAGGCTGATGTTTTAGGCCCAAACCAGCTGCGCGGTGAACTGCGAGCTTTCTCATCTTCGTTCTTCTGCCGAACATGTTCCTAACTTGCTCTTCTGTCATCGCGACCACGATGATTGTCGGTTTACCTTCCCAACTACTGGCAACTTCCAGTAACTGGATTTCCGGCGTCAATTCACTAGCAATGATACTGAACTCCGACACGCTAAGCTCGCCCATAAGAAAGGTCACTGGAAATTCTTCCGAAATGTCCTCGACGAACACCTTCTTCCCTGTCTCCTTATTCCTAAACGAATCCATCTCCATTTCCTCATCCTTTCCTTGGAATTCCCAACTCTTGCTTGTCAGGAACTCGCGAACTCTGGAATAGGTCATCGCTATTTTGAACACGTTTTCTACTTTCAAGACCAACGCCTCTCCCGATCTCTTTATTGTATGCTTTCTCACCAAATAATAGTATGTTGGTTGCATCACTGGTTGCGCGTGCTAAACACAAGGTTATTAATCTAATTTGATTGGCTATATTCTAGGAGACTAACTTTGTTAAACAATAAGAAAAAAGCCAAGGAAGAAGCTGAGGTATCAGAAAATAAGTTAAAGATGCTTAAGGCTCCTGCGCTAGAAGTCTCTAAGCTTGAAGAGCCAATTGAAATGCCAAAGCTTGAAAAGCCAACGGAAAGGCTAAAGCTTGAAATGAAAGAAAATGTCCCATTGAAGAAAAAGAGAAGAAAAAGGATGAAGAAGTGATCTTTAATCTAAACTCTCATTCTAATCCAATTGTTGGATAGACCGTTGGTGTCATCTTTAGTATTTCTCACGCAGGCACAGATGTAACTTGGAAGTGACTCTAGAGCAACAATCACGAGGCATCGTATTTGAGCTTAATTTTGGGATTCTCAACGACCAAAAATCTCCCAATAGATGCCAATTATTTCAAAAATCTTAGGCGATAACGGGCGCACGAGCTAGAACTAGCGAATCGCATGTGCCTCACCCAACTCAATATTTCTGGAGAAAAGCTCATAAAGCAAATAATAAAAACTAATCAAAAACGCATAAATGAACTAAAAAAAACTCAATTACCCTTTTTAGCACAACCCACATAAAAAACTGTTTTAGTGTTTTTGGCTGAGGCGAGTTAGTGTCCAAAAAACGACTCCAAGCTCTAATAATTTGTGGAGAAGTTACTCATTCAATAGACAATTCTTCCAATAGAGAAAAACCAGTCAAGTGAACTTGACTCTTGCATATCTTACAGCAAATAACTATTTCTTCCAAACCATGACTGTTGACCTTTGGCTCCAGAATGCAGTAGGTTTCTTCATTGGTCTCATCTGGTGATATAACATTTCCACATTTTGGACAGCAAAAGTCTCCGTTTCCGGCTATCTTAGTCAAATCCAGTTTGTACGCTTGCTTTTGTTCCATTTCTCATCCCTTTTATATCGTTCGATTTTTAAATTTATAAAATTAAGTTGTTGCATGGTGAAACAACATTTGTAGCCTTTTTCTTTATGGGGAGAAAAACCCGAGATAGGCAAAAACGGAGAAACTGAAAGCTGGAAAAATAAGAAAATGGGAAAAGCAATACAAAAGACTTGCTCAGCAGCGTTTCCCACAGGACCCGCCACCCGATTTTATTTTCACGTTTTTGGAAAATCCGTTGTCTTAGAAAATCTTAAATTGGTTTGCAAACGATTATGATGGCAGGAAAGGGGTGTTTAGGTTGAGCGCACTAGAAATCGTCGCTGTTGTGTTGCCAATAATTGTTATCTTGATAGTTATTTACGCACTTTATTTGTCAGTGCGTATTGTTAGACCTATAGACAAAGGTTTGGTGGAGCGTTTTGGCAAGTATCACCGTTTCGTCGAAGGCGGAATAACGTTTCTTTTCCCATTTATGGATCGCATAATAAAAGTCAACATTACAGAACGTATGACGCCTGTTCAGCGGCAGGACGTCATTACGAAAGATAAGGTTTTCATGGGTGTAGACGCCGTGGTTTTCTACAGGATTAAGCAGGACGAAATCTCCGTGAAGGCTTCCCAATACAATGTTGCAAACTTCGCAGCGCAAATAGACACACTTGCACGAACAGTGCTCAGAGACATCATAGGGGGCATGGATATGGCGATAGCGAACACTTCGCGACCAGTAATTAACACCAGCCTCAAGATGGCTCTAGATGAGCAGACGGA
>JBEKVK010000199.1:0-4094 GCA_049514075.1 Bathyarchaeia archaeon
GCTGCCCACTGTGGAGCTCCTGCGCTGGTTCCGCCGACATCCCACCAGCCGGTTTCGTTTTCGTAGGGTGTAGAGTCGTAAACGAAGAAGCCGGTGTTTGGGTCAGCGTCATAGGAAACGTCAGGAATAGCGCGTTTTCCGTAGTTCACCCCGTAGCTTGATTGGTATGTTGGGGTTGATTCATAAGTGCTTACTCCGCATCCGCTTTTGCTCCAAGCGGTTTCCGAAATGACTGCTCCAGTCGTTGAGTTTATGTTGAGAGTTGTTCCGCCGACGCTAACGACGTTCGATGAGCTTGAAGGCCAAATGACGCCCGAACCGTTATCGCCGCTGGATGCGAAGAAAACTATTCCGGTCGTGCTGTTAAATGCTCCGTCATATGCGGGTTGGGTTTGACTGGAAAATTCGTTGGAGCCCCAGCTCATCGAGACCGCAACTACTCCAGGTTGGCTTTTAGCGTAGTTTACGGCGCTCATAAGGTCGGTTAGACTGGCGGATGTGGCTTCTACGAGTAATATTTTTGCGTCTGGGGCTATGGCGTGTGCCCATTCTACGTCGAGGGAAATTTCGATTGCCCAATCGCTGTTTGAGCTGATGTGAGCTGACATTTTTTGCTCTGTGAAGTTTGCAGCGGGCAAATTGAAGCGGACGTCAAAGTTCGCTAAGTCTTTGGCTATTGTTGGGTCGTCATAGGCGTCAACGATTGCTATTGTCCTTCCCGCACCCTTTGTTATTGACGCAAGGTCGTAAGCCGTGATAATTTGGGTTGGGCTGAGAGGATCTGCCCCTAGGGTTGAAACTGGAGTGGCTAGGAAGAGGGGATGTGCGGTCCAGCCGATATTTTGTGTTGTTGCCTTTGCCGAGGATGCTATTCCAGGGAAGCTGATCGCAAAGGTAAGTATTATTAAAACGGCGAATGTGCTTGCCTTGTTTCCATATAGTTTAAGCAAAGAGGCACGCTGCTGATGGATTTACCTTGTTCTGGCTATTAAGATTATCTCGCAGGAAACCTTGTCTCCGAATTGTTGTGCAAAACGTGTACTAGCACAATATTGCCAATCTCCAATCTTCGTGGGTCTACCTGACCGCGTTTGGTGTCAACTAGCCTGCAAAAATAGATATTTCTCTTGCGCATAATTAGTTGCATAGGTGACACATATGGAAGTTGCTGTTAATTACAAACTCTACGATGACCAATCTAACATTAAGAGTGAAGGGGAAGCTAGAGCCACTTTCGATGAACAATACCTCACCCTAACTGTGATGTTCGGGGCGGATAAGAAAGGCAGGTACTCTGATTGGACGTTAACTGTCTCTAATTTATCTCCTTGAGTGTTGAATCTTATTAATGGAAACATTGAAGCCTTCTCCTTTTCATCCTTGCTCAATTATCGCAAACAAGCAAGTCATTACCGAAAAACAATATAAGGTATATTACAAAAACCGCAATATATCTAGAAAAACAAAACAAAAAGTCTAGAATACATCTGACCATTGATAGTATTTTGGCGAATGTAGACACCATGTGTCAGAATTTCGGACCCGCCAGTCTCTCGCCCAATAGCCTTTTAATTATCGCTCTTAATCTATTTTCGCTGAGTGCCATATGTCTGAAGATATTTGGGTTCCTATGGATGGAGACACTTTTGTGACCAAAGACGGCTTCATCCTTAACACTTTCGGCTATGAACATCCGGAAGACCGTGTATTTGCTTTTTTAAAGTATATTCCAGCCCAATTAAGAGAACTCTTCAATGTGCAAATGCTGGAGCGTACCTGGAAGTTCAGCGGTAATCACCTGTTCAGAGCAGAAAAACTCTACACGGCCAAGAACTACCAGACTTTCATTGAGGCTTTTCGCAAAAACTTTCCAGAATACCTCTATTTCTGCCCCTTCCGTAACAAAGAACTAATCACGGCGCCGTTGGATCGCATCGAGCAAGTGTTTGTTCCCAAAGACCGATTAGTATGGCTTACCGACCTACCGCAACGGGATAAACTGCAGAACATGGCACTTGACCTCATAAACTTAGTCTCCAAAGAATCAGGCGTCAACCTCTGCGACATGGGCATCCACGGCTCAATAGCCCTGCAGATGCACGCGCCCGAATCTGACATTGACTTCGTCGTCTATGGAACCGAAAACTTCCGCATGGTAGAGGAAGCAATCGCAAGGCTTGTTAATGTTGGGAAACTCACCTATATTGTCGGGAACCGCATTGAAGCCGCGAGAAAGTTCCAAGGGAGGTACAAGGGAAAAATCTTCATGTACAACGCCACAAAAAAACCAGAACAAATCAAGGAAAAGTATGGCGCTTACCGCTTTGTCCCGCTTGATCCTGTGAGATTTGAAGCGGTCGTCAGCGATGACACCGAAACAATGTATCGCCCCGCAGCTTATGGAATTTCAAGCTACAAGCCCCTGGATGACCAGTCGGAACTTGAATTAGACAAAATACCTTCGCAGGTTGTTTCGAACATTGGACTGTATCGAAACGTTGCAAAATGCGGCAGCACGATTAGGGTATCTGGCAAGCTTGAGCGGGTCGAATCCACATCGTCAAGCGAGGTTTATTATCAAGTTGTCGTCGGAACTGCGACGTCAGAGGAAGAATTCATTTGGCCAGTGATAGCGTAAGGCTGCGGGATCGCGACGCCGTAGAAACCGCTGAGCGCTTGATATTTCGTGTCTTCGGCTACTCGCATCCGCCAGGCGCCTACATCTGCGATGCCGAGTACGCTTCATCAAAGATTTTTGAGTCCAAAGATCCCAGAGCGCCGCGGACAGGCAAAGGGCAGCTGTACTTTAAATTCTACAATGACGAAGGCATGAAACTTGTCTTCAAAAAGTATCGGCAGTACCAGGTTTTCCATGAGATGCTGGGACTGAATCTTGTCGGAGTGAAGGAGGATGCCATTGTGGAAGCAAGGAAACCTGAGGTGCGACTACAGAAGTTGCTTGAGACGGAGCCGACTGATGAGTTGCTGGCGGCGATGGAACGGGTGCTCATGATATCGCTCAGCAATTCAGGGTTAAAAACGGAGAATTTCGGTGTCTTTGGCTCCATGCTTCACGGTTTCCATCATCCCAAATACTCAGACATAGACCTGATTGTTTACGGCAAAAAAGAGAACTCCATAATGCGAAAAAGCCTTCAAGCAATGTACGATGATCCCCAGTCAGGTTTCCACAACGAGTTCGAATCTGACAAGGCCATGGAAGGGAAAGATTGGCGTTTCAAAAACTTTGCAATACCAGATTTCGTTTGGCATCAACGCAGAAAGCAGATTTATGGGTTATACGATGACAAAGCAAGTGGGCGAACAATTAAGGCTGAGTTTGAACCTGTGAAGGCGTGGAGCGAAATCAAATCAGAATACGACCCGCGGACGTGCATAACACGGCGTGGCTGGGTTAAACTTAAAGCGCGCGTAACTGCCGACGACGAGGCGCCGTTTATTCCATCGATCTATGGAATTGAGCCTCTAGAAGTTATCAGCGGTCCAAAAGAAGCATATGAGGTGCAGAGAATTTTCTCTTTCATGGAGGAGTTCCGTCAGCAGGCACAAAAAGATGAAGAAGTCATAGTTGAAGGGAATCTTGAAGAAGTTATGTCGCCAACTGAACAGTTCCACCAGGTCACTTTGACTTATTGCCCACGTTACTATGAGCAAGTTCTCAAAGTGCAGCACTAATCTCGAGAAAGTACCATGTAGTCTGAGGGTTTGTTTCCAAGGATTAAACGGTAGTGTTCGTTGCCTGTTTTGTTGTCTGTGACCAACTCAACTTTTCCCTGAGCCTCAACCAACTCGCCGTTTTCTGCTTGTTCACAGAATCTGCCGCGAAAAGAAACAATCTCAACTATTGGTGCCAATTTAGGTCCTTCAACAATTTGCGTGTCTTGTAGCTTATAGGTGCAGGGCGTGAAAAGAGAGTCAAGGTTGCTGGCTATTTTGGCGGTTATTTTTGTGTAGCCGCTGTTTTTGTAGCACACGTCTCCATATTGCTCAGTGGTTTCGCGCCAGTCTTTCACGAAGCGGATAAAGTAGTCAGTGCCCATGAATTTGCCTTGGAAAGCTTTGCGGCTTTCGAC
>JBEKVK010000200.1:0-2951 GCA_049514075.1 Bathyarchaeia archaeon
CCAACACTTGTTTCCTACTTAAGCCGCCTGTAAGCAAGCTTAAACCCTCGGCTTGTTAGCTTGCGCTTCAGTTTGTTTGATAATTTCCACAAGTTCACTGACGAGAGCCCTCTTCATTTCACCCTTAACTCGGTCGCCGCTTGTGCAAGCTGCTCCGCGTAAACCTGCTATATCAGCACCTAAATGGTAGATTATGGGTAAGTCGTCTTTTCGCAGTGACCCAGCCAGCGCAACTTCAAGACCTAGTTGATGGCTGCGATCGACGAATTTTTTAAGTTGCTCTGTTGATAGGTGGCTGAAAAGGTTTTTTCCGTCTTTAAACTGTGTGTCAAGCATGGCTACCTCAATGTGCGCTTTGGCTGCTACTTCGGGAACCTGCCGTGGATCTAGCAAATTTGTTTTTTTGGCGTCAGCGTACCCTACGGCAGCCAATTTGATTTTAGGGTTGCATTCCTTCGCGGCTTTGTTAATGTTTTGGAGAAGATACAGTGATTCTTCAACCGTTTTGCATCCGTAAAGACTTACCTTGACGTAATCCACCCCCAATGAAGCCGCACCTAAGGCTGCAAGCGACGCCGATCCGGGAAGATTAGGAATGTCGCCCAAAGCGCAACTAACCTGAACGTTTTTCGGGACAAGCTCCTTAATCTGCCTGATAACCCATGGAAAATTGGCTCCTAAGGCGCCTTCCTGCGGGTTTTTGACGTCGATTATGTTTGCGCCTCCAGCAATGGCTTCGGCGGCTTCTTTGGCGTTTGCGGGGCTAATTAGTAGCTTCAATCTTGTGTCAATAATCAAGCGCATTAAGGAAGGCTTTAAGAGTTTTGCTCGGCGACGGCTAAGTTTTTCTATTTGTAACGAATCATTCCAATTGGCGAACAAGATTGAAAGCAATCCCAGTGATCGACATTTTAAACGGCGTCGTGGTTCATGCGGTCAGGGGCAAGAGGAACGAGTATAAACCCCTTCAAAGCAGCTTGTCCAGTTCAGTTGACCCGGTTGAAGTTGCGAAAGATTTCAAAAAGCTCGGTTTTAGCGAGTTATACGTTGCTGATTTGGATGCAATTATCGATTGCTCCGCCGACTTTCAAGTTTTCCAACGTATCACTGACGTAACGGGTCTTAACCTGATGGTCGATGCAGGTGTAACCTCAATGGGACGAGCCGAGAAATTGCTCGAGAGCGGAGTTTCAAAACTTGTCATCGGAACCGAAACACTCCAAAACAAAAGCTTCGTCGGCGAAGCGGTAAAAGTGTTTGGAAGCGACCGTGTCATTGTAAGCTTGGATTTGAGAGGCGACAAGGTCCTTGTCAAGTTGGGATTCAATGGATGCACGGATCCAATGTGCCTGCTAAAAGAGTTCAAGGCCATGGGCGTTTCACAGGTTATTGTTTTGGATTTGGCGCGGGTAGGCAGCGGCGAAGGAGTAGGCGTGGATTTTATGAAAAAAGTGCTTGCGGAAGTGCCGTTGAATCTGTACGTTGGAGGCGGTGTCAGAGACATCAGTGATTTGCTTGAGCTGCGGGATACTGGCATTTCAGGGGCTTTGGTGGCTACTTCTTTGCATTCTGGCAAAATTTCAATTGGACAACTTAAGGTTAATGGATTTCTTTAAGTTGACTAATCACGTTTAGCCAAACAAACAATTCCGCCAAACTGCGTTAGCCGTTTTCCAGCAGTTGACTCCGCACTTATTACTCGGGTTTTGACTCCTTTGTTTGCAGCAATCTGCATGAGCTTTTGAATTCGGTATTTTTGCCGACTTTTCGAAAGGAACTCATCTGTAAGCATGAGGTATTCCGGTTTTGGCTTCCCTTCTGCTTGCGTTCCGAGAATAAAATGTTCCGCGTCTTGCAGAGAAAAAAGCACCGAGTTTTCAGGGGAGTTTAGCTTTTTTTCGAGGATTTCAAGAAGGTTTTCTGCTTCTTCCGTTGTTGTTTCGCTGATTGATTGTTTGAAGGCTGCTGTTTTTGTTATGGTAGCAACTTGGGTGGGTGTGCTTGCTGAACCTGTGATGGTGGAGAATGTGGCTTTGTTGGTTCCTGAAAGAAGCCAGTTGTGATGTGCTTTAATGTGGTTTTGGAATTCCTGTGCATAATTGGTCCGCGGAGGTGCAGCTATTACGATGCTTCTGACTCCTTCCTTCAAAGTTGGCCGAATTGCGTTTACGACTGCTTCGTGAAAGCAGTACAGGTTTTTTGTGTCGCTTCGGTTCCCAGATAGGGATAAGGTTTGTTGTTGCTTGGCTACTTGGCTGAAAATCTGCCATAAGGCAGCATGGTCACTCTCTATTCCGATTAAAACTGCAACTGGATATCCTCTTCGATAAGCTTTACGCGACATCGTGTTCAGCTATTTGATATGGATTAATCTATTTAGCTTTCCTCAAACTGAGATGATTGCTATTGTCGGTTTCCATGGAAAACATCTCCCGTTTACGCCTTAAAAGATAACAAAGTAACCCTTGTTCTCTTCAAGTGAGAACCCTCCATCCTTAAGAAATATCTACTATGTCTAGTCAAGAAAAATTTTATAAATGTGCTTTTATTGGAGCAGGAACGGCATGTTTATGAACAACGCAAAACGATTTAGAATGATACTTATGATCAAAGTTGATAGTGAACAAGGCTTAAATAAGGAATTGAAGAAGAACGAGAAAGTTCTTGCGCTTTTTCATGCTTCGTGGTGTCCTTACTGTAGGAGTTTTGTTCCGGTTTTCCAAAAGAAAACAGACGGCTTCAGCGACAGAGAAATCATTCACGTCATGCTTGATGACTACGACAATGAATTGTGGGATATCTACGACGTTGAGGCTGTTCCAACAATTATCTTCTTTGAAAAAGGCAAAGTCTCCAAACGTCTTGACGGAAGATTCGGCGTAGGCTTAAAAGAGAAGCAACTTGATGATTGGTTGAAAACGCTTTGATCGAAGGTTGCTTGTTTAGTTCTA
>JBEKVK010000201.1:0-7392 GCA_049514075.1 Bathyarchaeia archaeon
ATGAGCCTGTTTAACAGTGGAACTCACGTATCCCAGATAACACTAGTTCACGGACCCGGGTTTCTAAATCACTTGAGTTACGCCATGATTCATCAAACAGTTGCTGGAAAGCTTGGACAAGAGATTTGCTGTCAGTCCAAAGACAAGCTTGATCCTGCTCAGATTGCGGCAAGTCAGCTTGGGCTTTGGTGAAAAAAACGGCTTCTTTCCCGTCCTTTATCACCATTTGAGCGTACGGTTTTGAGCCTAATTCGGGGGTTTTTCCATGAAGATTGATTCCAGCTGAGTCTACCTGGTTTAAGATATGTTTTACAGTTGCCAAGTTTTCTTTTGTAACTTCTGTTATTAATAGGAATTTAACTCTGGATTTCAAAGGGTGGGTTAGAGCTGCATCGATGATTCCGAATTGGTTTATACGAACTAAAGCTTGAGCGGTAGTAATTGATGACAACTGGTACTTGGTTTTGTTTACCATTTCCAAAATTTTGCGATAGATTTTTTGTCTTCCTTCGAGCACTGCAAACTTTTCAAGCTGAATCTCCGAAGCATTTTTGCTGATTGCCCTCCAGTCTTTAATTAGGTCTTGTTTCGTTTTTTCTATTGAGGCAGCTTCATTTCGTTTGCTTTCAATAAAGGATTCAACCAAATGTTCAAATGGGACAACTGTGAAACGGGTTGGCGACTCTAAAGTCGACTCCATCAAGCCTTTGGTCTGAAGACTCTTTATCATTCGATAAACTTCAGATCTGTGGGTTTTGATTCCTTTTGCGATTTCTCCGCTTCTCTTTGCACCTTGTTTGGCGAGAAAAATGTAGATCGCCGCTTCCTTTTCGGTTAGTCCAAAGTTCTTAAGAGTCTTGAGGATGTTTTCGGAGCTCAATTTGGACATTTCCATCGCTAAGTGCAGGCTACCTTGGTGAATAGCCCAGTCTTAAGTACATAACAGGTCTTAACTGTTTTTTGGTGACAACTGAATAAGTTTAGTCTTGAAAGGCTGACACGCGCAGCCTGGTCGACAAACGAGCCGGAAATGCGAACAAAAGACACCAGTATCACAATATTTCTACTAAGAAAGAAAAAGAAAAATAAGGACATTCAAGTATCACTAACTAATTATTTCAAGGTGATTCATTATGTCTGCAAAAACTCAAGTTAACGTAAAATCAGCTTTTGGGCTTCTAAATCCATTGCACATAGTTTTGGTTTCATGTTTGGGAAAAACAGGCAAACCTAACATTACCACCGTCGCCTGGGCAATGCCAACCTCTATTAACCCTCCACTTTTAGCCATTAGTCTTGCACCCCAACGTCACTCCCACTCACTAATCGAAGAGTCAGGTGAATTCGTGGTAAACATTCCAACTATTGAGATACTGCAAGCAGTCTACGCATGCGGCTCATTGACGGGCAGAAGTTTTGACAAGTTCAAAAAAACCAACCTAACGCCATTGCCAGCCAAAAAGGTTAAAGCGCCGGCAATTAGGGAATGTGTAGCTCATTTAGAATGTTCCGTAAATAACAAATTCACCACAGGCGACCACACGATTTTCGTGGGCAAAATACTTGAAGCCTACTGTGACGCCGGTGCCTTTAATGAAATCTATGACTTGCAAAAGACGCGAATGCTTTTCCATGTTGGCGGCAACAATTTTGCAATCCTTGACTCCAAAATTTGCAAGCCCTAAGTTAAAAGCGCATTTACCCTGATGTGACAACTCACTTCAGTAGTAATCGTTTCCGAACAAAACCAATGCAAATATTTTCAGATTTTAGGCTTGGGAATTTTGCCATTTTGGACTCTCAATTTACAATAAAGCCATGCCTACAGACCAGACAGGAACGAAAAAGAATAGCATGTTACTACGAGTGCAGAGTTTAAGTGTCGCATCCAAAGCACGAGCGCTAACGAAATTTCCCACAAAGAGCCAAAGGTATACGAGGATTGACCAAGAAGCCCCCCTAAAATAAGTGCTTCTTTTGGTGCTTTTAATTGATCTGCCAGTACGCCATGTAACTATCCATGGAAATGAGAACCACAAAAACAAAATAAAAGCAAGCGTGCGCGCTGGTTTGTCCCGAAATTCCTAACGTTTATGTTTTAGTTGGGGCCTCGTATTTTTTGAGAAACGTCCAAGCCTAGGAGGTGAGCCCAAGCGGGACAAGATGAACACGAAACCCTAGAACATTGTATGCAGTTGTTTCCACACAGGCGGCCCTGGAAGACCTCCAAGAAACCCCTTAGGCGTTTTCAGAACGTTCATCGTTATGCGTATGAAAGGCGTTCGCAGTCTCAGGGAAATGACAAGGCTTTTAGATGTTGACCGACGATTGAGAAAAATATGCCTGCTTAAACCAGGCGAAGCGGCTTATTCCAGAAGTGTTCTAAGCAGGTTTACGCGAAAGGTTGGAGAAGACAACATCAATAAAATAATCGACGAGAAAGTGGTTGAGCTCTTAAAGTGCAACGGTACCCCTGAGGTTGACGTTGTCTTGGATGCTTCTTTCATCAAAGCCTGGAGCACACGAGACCCCCAAGACAACCAGATAGGCTACTCAGACCCTGACGCAAGAGTGGGCAGAACAGGCCGAACGTTCGGTTTAGGCTACAAACTGCATTTATCCATAGATTCTAAAACGATGCTTCCATTGTCAAGCACGTTTGCTTCTGCAAACCAGAACGAGAAAAAACATTCGTTGACATTGCTGGGGAAGGCAAAGCAAGTTCTGGCGAGTTCAGGATCTAAGCTGCGAAGCGTTATAGCGGACAGCCAATATAGCAATAGTAAAATCAGATCTGCGGTTGACAAAGCAGTTATTCCTTATCCCACAAACCAGAAACCAGGCGATAGGAATGTCTTACGGGTTGATAAGAAGTTTAGGACTTACGGGCCTGAGGATCAGAAGGCGGAGTATCATAAGAGACCGCCTATTGAAGCGGTGAATAGTTTCTTGAAGACTCAGTGTAGTATGGTTGTTAACAAGGTGAGAGGCTTAACGCAAGTTGCAACTTACGCGTTGTTTAGCATACTCTGCTTGGTTCTAAACAGGGAAGCAGCACAGAACATCGGAAGAGCAGACAAAGCGGTGTCACCAACGTTCTTCAACAATTAAAATCGGGACAAGGCAGCGCGCCCGTTTAAATTGACTAATGCAAACACACCAAAGTCTTAAATTCATTTGGAAGATAAAGTTCCTTTATTGGAAAGGTTGGGACTGTTTATGAAAACCAAAATATGGAAGCTTTTAGGCTTGATATTCATTATGATTTTTGCCATGTCAGCAACAAACGCGGTTTACGCCGCAATAACACAACTTGCAACACCCCCCACGGTGCCGGTGGGATCCGCCCCCCAATATGTAGCTTATGACTCTGGTAAGGGAGAAATTTTTGTCACAAATCAGGGAGATGGCACCGTTTCAGTTATATCAGATAGCTCTGATACAGTGGTTGCAACAGTAACCGTAGGACAATACCCAACTGGCGTGGCTTACGATTCCAGCTTGGGCGAGGTCTTTGTAACCAACAGTGGCGCCGACACTGTCTCAGTCATATCGGATAGCACCAATCAAGTGGTTGCCACAATACCTGTGGGTTCAGGTCCAGAGGGCATAGCTTATGATTCTGGTAAAGGCGAAATATTCGTGGGCAATACTAATTACGACAATTCCGTTTCCAGTACTGTCGACACTGTCTCTGTTATCTCCGACAGCACTAACGCCGTAGTTGCCACCATAAATGTAGAAGGTGGACCAACCGACCTGGCTTATGATCCCGGTAAAGGTGAAATATTCGTATCTAATGAGTTGAGTTCTTCTATCTCTGTTATATCGGATAGCTCTAATGCCGTGGTTGCCACCGCAACCGGTGTAAGCGCTCCAGAAGGCTTAGCTTATGATTCTGCCAAAGCAGAAATATTCGTAGCCAATTACAATGCGGCCTCGGTCTCCGTGCTTTCAGACAAAAATAATGCTCGCGTGGCAACGGTGCCGCTTTCAGGTTATGCAGGCGATCCTACAGGATTAGCTTATGATCCTGCTAAAGGCGAAATCTTTGAAACTAGCTCAGCAGGTTCAACCGTCTATGTTATATCAGATAGCAATAATGCTGTGGTCGCAACAGCAACCGTTGGATCTGAGCCACTTGGCATAGCTTACGATTCAGCCAAAGGTGAGATATTCGTAGTCAATTCCGGTGACAACACGGTTTCAGTGATATCAGATTCTTCTAGCACATCTGCTTCTCCTAGCCCAACCGGGTCTGCTTCTTCCACCCCCACTACATCTACGTCCTCCACACCAAAAGTACCGGAGTTCAGCAATGCAGCGTTTATTTCAGTGATTGCAGCATTGATAGTTGTAACCCTTTGTACGGTTGCAATTGGCAGAAAAAAAGTTGAAAATACTCCGAAAAAAGCATAGACGGAATTGCGGATAAAATGGGAAATCAAAATTTTCCTTTTCTTTTTGTTTTTTATAGTATTAGTAGCAAATACAGTTCTTGAGTTCTGAAAAAGAAGAAAACAAAGTTCTTTAATGTTTCTGAAGCGGGTTCAGGGATTGGCGTTCATCTTGTTTCGTTAGGAATTGAGCTGTTTAACGTGGTCAACTCTTAAACCGAGGTTATTATTCAGAGTTTAAAAGCAGTCAAAGATTATCGACCTATCTTCAGTTGCTTAAAGAAACTGGAATGCATTGCGGAGAAGCTTGTGAACTGCTGAAATGGATTGACATCGACTTTGAACAACGCTTGGTGAGAATAACGCCTGAAAAAGGAAGCAACCCAAGAATTCTTCCACTGTCTCTCAAGCTCATGGATATGCTAAGAAGTCTACCTAAGAATACCGAAACAGTGTTTGGCGTAAATGCTAATTTGATGCGAAGAAATTTTGGAAAACAGCGCAAACGGATAACCGCTAAGCTCAAGAACTCAAGACTGACCCAAATAACTTTCCATACCTTCCGTCACTGGAAAGCCACAATGGAATATTACAAAACCAGAGACATCTTGCATGTTAAATATATCCTAGGACATAAATCGTTAAACAGCACTATGCTCTATACGCAGCTCATAAGTTTTAGAGACGACGACTTTTCCGCCGCAGTAGCCCACTCAGAAGGGGAAACATGCAAACTAATAGAAGCAGGCTTTGACTTCGTGTGCGACTTTAACGGAAACAAAATCTTCAAAAAACGCAAATAACAACCCCTACAAAAACTTCTTTACGAGCACCTGAGTGTTGAGTTGGCGATGTTGAAGTGGACTGGGGGGATTTGAACCCGAGCTAAAGTGGAGATATCACCCGCGATTCCCTATTTTTTCTTTGCTTGGGCAGCAAGAAGACAAATCTGATAAGGGAATATCAGCAATATTGGCTTGGTGAAAAACATGGAAATTAATCAGCACGCACTCAACAAATTTGCAGATTTGATTCCTGACAGGGTGCGTAAAGAACGACAACAAATAGTCAGGGAAGGCACAAAGTTTGCGGATAAACCTGCAAGAGAAAATTTCAATCGTGCAGTCAACAGATGGTTCTGTGAACATTTCGGTGTTGAGAATTCAAAAGATTATGTATTCGTATAGGGGTTATCTGCTATTCCAAAGGATTATCGAGGATCTTCCTTCTTTGGCTCAAGAATGTACCCTGATGCTGCATTATTCTACATAATATCGTCTTGATAAGACGTAAATAGCGATTGAGACTATTCTCTAAGTATTCCGAGTTGCCGAGCCACTTCTTTCTAGACGATGAAGCATAACGTGAATGAAGGGAGAAATAGGAAAATGAAAAGAAAGGCAGTTTCAGGAATATTTCTAACAATTTTGTTAGCCAGCGCGTTTACACTTGTGCTTTGGGTTCAACCACCATTGACAAGTGCAAGTGGAATAGTAAAATCTGCAAGCACGCTTCAAGCTGCGAACACGGTAAAGGCAACAATAACCGGTTTAAACGCTCCTGAGGGCGTGGCTGTAACACCCAACGGCGCATATGTTTATGTTACAAATGACGACAGCGGTACGGTTTCGGTTATCAGCACGGCTACGAACACGGTGACGGCGACGGTAAACGTTGGAAGCGAACCTGAGGGTGTAGCTGTATCGCCGTCAGGCGCATATGTCTATGTTGCAAATGGCGATTCTGACGCTGGCAATGGTTCGGTTTCAGTGATAAGCACGGCGACTAACACTGTAACGTCGATAATACCAAACGCATTTAACTTATTAGTTGATGCGGAGTATCTGGCTGTAACACCCGACGGACAATACATCTACGCCTCAAACGGTAATGGCTTAAACACCATCTCAGTGATAAGTACTGCCACAAACACTGCGGTAGCAGCAATAGACCCCCAGGTTCCTGGTTGCCTAGCTGTAACACCCAACGGACAATATGTTTATGATGCAGACCAAGGAATTACAGGGGGCGGAAGAATTACTAGCGGTTTCGTATCGGTGATAAGCACAGCTAATAATACTATAGTGGCAAGAGTAACTGGTTTTGACCCTCTAGGTCAACCTTTTGGTGTTGCTGTAACACCCGATGGCAACTATGTATATGTTACAAATAGAGGAGAAAATTCTTCTGTTGGAGGACAAAATTCTGAAGTCCCATCTCAGGACGTGTCAGTGATAAGCACGGCAACTAACACGGTAACGGCGAATATTACTGTTGGCGACTTTCCTACAGGAGTTGCCGTTTCGCCCAACGGGCAATACGTGTATGTTACAAATATCGGAAATAACTCGGTATCGGTGATAAGCACAGCTACAAACTCAGTGGTCGCAACAATAAACGTTGGAAGCGAACCTGAGGGTGTAGCTGTTACGCCCAACGGAGAATACGCCTATGTCACAAATGCAGGCAGCGATACGGTCTCGGTGATAAATGTGCTTCCGGCTGTGAGCGTGTCGCCTTCTTCGTTGACTATGGATGTTGGTCAGTCTAAGACGTTCACAGCTACTCCTAGTGGCGGTTCAGGCACTTACACAAGTTACCAATGGTATGTAGATGGGTCTGCTCAGAGTGGGCAGACTGCGTCAACGTTTAGTTTTGCACCTACTTCTGCGGGTTCTTACTCGATCACTGCGACGGTTACTGACAGTAACAGCTTGACATCGGTTCAATCCACCGCTGCTTCGGTTACGGTGGTAGCTCCAACGTTGCCGTTCACAGACAACTTTGCTAATCTGAATGCATGGACTATTGTAGACGGCACGTGGACACTGATAAGCGGTGGAGTGCAAGGGTCAAGCTCGACAGAGGCTTTGATGTATGCTGGTTCCAGCTCATGGACGGACTATCAGATAACTGCTGTTGTTACAGTGCCCGCGCGAGAATTTGCAGGTATTGTTTTCAGATATATTGATTCTAATAATTATTATTGGGCAGG
>JBEKVK010000202.1:0-3871 GCA_049514075.1 Bathyarchaeia archaeon
TGCTTTGTACTTGTCCGGCATCAACCCGAACATGTTTTTCATGCCCAAAGTGACTTTGGTCGCCATATGCGTCTTCATTTTTGCAGCGCTGATGACGGCGGATTCCATGACGATGCGCGGCAGGGTGATGCTCTTCAGCGTTTCGCAGTCGGGGATGGGAATTTTGACTTTGTCTTTCTCGTAGCGCAGATTGATGAATTTGACGCCGTTGCGTTCAACCATCTCCTTCATGCCTGTGGCTTCGTAGGCTTTGTCAGCGTTGGTTACGGTTGCGTCTGATTCAACTACGATGGCTTCGATACCTAAGTCTTTGAGCCGAAGGATTATGGCTTCAACGACCACAGGGTCGGTTGTCGCTCCGCTGTCCCAAGTTTCCGTGTTTATGAAGTTGACTTTTATCAGAGCTCGCTTGTACCCAGCCAAGGCTGATTTATAGTCGATTAAATCCAAGGCTTTCCACACGGGTTGATGTCCCCGCTCACCCTTAACAAGCGCGACACAGGACTTATCCATCTGACGCCACTTTCTATATGCCAGAGTCGCTTTAACCTTTTTAAGCTTTCACCTAACACAAGGCGACGGGCAAGTGTTCACGCCGTTGCTTACGATAAAGTCCAAGGATCAAAGTTTCGGCTTAGCAGTTATCAAGCGGATGACTAAATCGTTAGGCGGCGCCGTCTCTTTTGAGAGCCAAGAAGGTAAAGGAACGACTTTTAAGATACGTTTGCCCCAAAGGTCTGTCACGAACGAGAGGGCATAGGGAGAACACAATCGCCATTTTTATTTTTTTCATTTTATATGTTCTGATGGTTAGCTAAAACTCAGCAAGTCTTTCTTCTATACCCCCAGTTTTTTGGAAGGCCTTTGTAACGGTTTAGTGCATGTGAAGGTTCTTAAATGCTTGTTTGTGGGATTTGAGCACGACGGAGATTATAGTGCTTTGGACGCCTTTGATCTTCAGGATTTTCTTATGCAAAACGTTGCGGAACTCTTCCACGCTTGAAGCCGAAACTATGGAAACAATGTCACATTCGCCTTTCACATCGTAGATCTCCTCGATGTTTTCGACTTTTTCGAGGGCATCTATAACCTGGGCCTTCTGAGTTGGATCAACAAAAATGTTAACCGATGCCTCAAACCGACCTTGAATATCACTGGACTCCATTTCACATCATCGAAACACCTTAGCAGTCAAGTGACTTTTGAGCGTTTTTGAGAACCAAAATCCGCTAATTTGCAAAGATGATCAGACAATTTGCAAAGCTGGCAACGCTAATTTGAGAAGCGGAACGGGCAAGGGTTGTCGAAAATTAGACACCACAGGATAAGACAAACTCAAGATTCTCTTCTTATTTTTTATAGGTTCTGATGAATGTGCGTTCCGGATGCGTTTGGAACCAATTATCCTGCAAAAATAGATATTTCGCTTACGCATAATAAATTATAAAGGTGACACAGATGGAAGTTGCTTTGAATTACAAACTCTACGATGACCAATCTAACATAAAGCGTGAAGGGGAAGCAAGAGCCACTTTCGATGAACAATACCTCACCCTAACAGTTATGTTCGGTGAACCAATGCTGCTCATGTACACAGATATTGTTGGAATTTCAGATTACGATTATAAAATTGACCTTTTCTTAACGTCCAAGGAAAAACTGGACCTTTGGGGCTTAGGCTACCAATTTGAAGATTTTCTGTTCCAACTATACAAGTTCCGGAATGAGCTTATGTTAAAATACCTGCTCATGGAAGAGTCTCTTCTTCAAGCTGGCTTCGAAGCACAGTTCACACAACTTGATTTGAAGGGTCAAACAGCCCAATCAGGGAAGTGCGAAGCCCGGCTTTACGACACCGCACTAGTAATCTTGCCGCAAAAAAGCGAACCCATCCGCCTTCCATACTGCTACATAATCAACGTAAACAAACAAGACTACAAACTGACAGTAACAAACGAAGCCCTGGAAAAAATCGAGTTCACCAGCCTAGGACAAAACTTTGATCCCTTCGCAAAAGCCCTCTCTGATTCAATAAACAAAATGATCCTCAGAACGCAACAAAACATAAAAGAACTAATCCCCGAAGCAACCCCAATCGTGATAAACAAATTAGCTTCCTTAATGAAAGATGGACGAGCAGCAAAAAGAAAAGAAATCGAACAACAATCATTGGACTTCTGGCGCCGCCTTGCCAAGAAGATAGACGAAGCCGGCATAACTGCAGAATACGAATTTTTGAATGGACTCGCCGCAAAAGATCAAGTCTGCGTGGGAATAAAACGTGGACTCATGGGCAACCTCACAGGCACTTACATATGGATGCTATTTCCCCTCATGAACCCCGATACAAATAGACTGAGCAACACAATCGCCCTAGAAGCATTCAACACAGAAGAAAATGCAGAAGGAAACAAAGGCAACGCCTCAACTGACACAGACGGAGGGGGAGGCGCAAACCAAAAGCCCGCCGATGAACAAAAACCTGCGACAACGGGGGCAACATATTTCTTCAGAGTAACCGGAAGAAAGGAATACGCACTGACAAAAGACGAGGATTTAGCTGAAGATCTGGGGGGTTTTATCAAAGACGTCAACCGGTCTATGATTGAAGTTAACTTCAGAAGAGAACCCATCTACCTCACAGAAAACCAGCTTGAAAGCACCGAATACACACAATATAGATTCGCCATAGCAAAAATTCCATCCCTCAGAACCCTGAGAGACCGATTTGTCGGCAGAGTAATTCATTCCTCGCAAGACCAATGGAGAGCGGATGTGACTAACTTATTAGCCTTCAATACTAAAAGTATTGATGACAGTGAAAAATGGATTAAAGGAGAAGACCAATAAATGCCAGGTTACAAACACCCCTGTAAATTCTGCGGAAAACTGGCGTCTGTCCCTTCTGTGGAAAAGTTAACCCAGTTGGGCCTCAAAGATGCGCAAAATGTCGAAACCCGATTGAAACTGGACAAGTCAGATGCAGCAGCTGTGGCTTAGTGCTTCAAATAAACTGCCCCTACTGCGGAAAACCCACGTTCTTCGGTGACTACTGCCAAAACTGCGACAAAAGACTCACGGTGATTTGCCCCAAATGCAGAACCGAGCAGCCGCCGCTTGGAGAGAAATGCATAAAATGCGGTAAACCACTAAACATAACAGGGAGATGAAAATAAATGCCACTTCAACCTTTTACCCGAAATTATCAAGACAACAGTACGGACGCTGGGTTTCAATTTACTTTTCTATGCGACATCTGCAGCGACGGCTACAAAACAACTTTTATCCAATCAAAGACCTACAAAAAAGCAGGTTTATGGAAAGGACTTGGCAGAGCAGCCCAAATCGGTGGACAATTAACTGGCCACAGCAGTGGATACAGCATTGGACAAGGCGCCGACGTAGTGAGCGGCCAATTCCAAGGCATGACGCCGGAATGGCACAAAGAACATGAACAAGCATTTGACCTTGCACAAAACGAAGCCAAAGGACACTTCAACAGATGCCCAAGATGCCACAAGTACGTTTGCGAAAACGACTGGAACGAACAAGAAGGACTATGCACTGAAGATGCCCCACGGGAAAGCACCGAAGTAGCAGCTGCCAGAGCTGGAAAAATGGTTGCGGACATTAAGCAAAAAGCTGAAACCACCCAAGTCTACACAGGAGAAGTAACGCAGAGACAAACAATTTGTCCTGTATGCGGAAAACCAGCCGGTTCAGGCAAATTCTGCAATAATTGCGGAGCGCCCTTAGGATTGAAAGTATGTCCCAAATGCGGAGCTAAAAACCAAGCGGGCACCAGTTTCTGCGGCGAATGCGGCACCAAACTAACTTAAACAAGCGGAAAACAGCAAACCCTCCGTTTTCT
>JBEKVK010000203.1:0-2868 GCA_049514075.1 Bathyarchaeia archaeon
TGGACGAGCCGGGATTTGAACCCGGGACCTCCACGATGCCAACGTGGCGATCATACCAGACTGATCTACTCGCCCGAACTATGTGGCGTCTAAACTTTAGACGCGTCGTTTAATAAGCGTTTCTTATCCAGTTGCAAAAAGAAGACCAAAACGTGTACTTAGCGCTTGTTCATATTTTACCGCGGCGTAGCTTTTTATAATGCAATCGCAAATAGAGAAGCCAAGCAAGGTGCCACATTTGCCCAAAGTCAAAGTTGCATTAGTCGGCGTTGGAAACTGCGCCTCAGCCTTCATTCAAGGCATCCAATACTACCAGAAATCCAGCAAACCGGAAGATTTCGTTGGCTTGCGAAATCCAGTTTTGGCAGGTTTAAGCTCCAAAGACATCGAGGTTGTTGCGGCTTTTGATATTGATGACCGTAAAGTCGGAAAAGACCTTTCTACAGCCATTTTTGCTGCCCCGAACAACGCGCCTAAAGTTGCAGACGTTTCCTCGTTGGGTGTTAAGGTTGCTAAGGGTCCGTTGCTTGACGGCTTGGGAGATTCAACTAAAGCCATCGTTCAAGTCAGCAACGCCCCGGATACGGATGTAGTTAAAGTTCTTAAGGAGGCAGGCGCTGAGGTCATGGTTAATTTGCTTCCCAGCGGAGCCTCAAAAGCCTGCCAATGGTACGCTGAACAGGCATTGGCGGCGGGATGCGCATTCGTGAATGCCACGCCGAATTTCATAGCTAGCGATCCATCTTGGGCTAAAAAGTTCGCTGACGCAAAGCTTCCTCTTGTCGGTGACGATCTCGTTGACCAAGTTGGCTCAACCGCATTGCACAAGACACTTCTTAAGCTGCTTAGCGAAAACGGCGTAAGAATCAATGAGACTTACCAGCTTGACGTAGGCGGAGGAACAGAATCCGTCGATACTATGGACCGAAGCCGAGATGCAAAACGCAGCATAAAAACCGAATCTGTAGCTGCATCAATCCCATATAAAGCTGAAGTTGTAGCAGGCTCAACTGACTATGTAGATTTTCTACAGAACAAACGTGACAGTTACTTTTGGATAAGCGGTGTGTACTTTTGCAATGCACCGATGAAAATTGACCTCAAATTCCAAACAGTTGATGCGCCTAACGCTGGCAGCGTGCTCTTCGACGTAGTCCGCGCTATAAAACTGGCTTTGAACAAGAAGCTTAAAGGCGCGATTGAACCCGTTTGCGCTTACGCGTTTAAGCGTCCTCCACAAATCGTATCAATGGAAGTTGCTGAAAAGGAATTCGCGAAATTCATAGCCTAAAACCCCCTTTGGGAAGCCTATTTCCTAACCCGGCTTCCAAACCTTTGTTCAATAAAAAGTGTTATAAGTGAAAAAAACTAACACATTCTTGAGTCTGTTTCATGCGTAAAACAGTTGTTGCGTTGATGATTGTTGCTTTCATGATTATTTTGGTAGCCGCAGCGGAGGCTCAGCCTTCCGTAGGTGTTAAGGCGGGCAACTGGGTTGAATACTCCGTCAAGACTACTGGAGCTGTTCCTGCCGCTCAAGATTTAACGTGGGCTAAAATCGAGATCGTAGATATAGAAGGCGAAGCGTTTCATGCAAACTTTACCGTCAAATACGTCAATGGGACCCTATCGACCTCACTTAGGTTCTTCAATTTCTCCACGGGAAATGTTCAAGCTTGGATAATCATTCCGGCAAACCTCAGTCCAGGCCAAACCTTCTACGATTCGTCAATCAACAGCAACGTGCCCATACAGGGACAAATCCAAAAAACCGTCGCGGGAGCAGAAAGAACAGTAACATACACAAACAGTACGCTAGGCGGTGTTCAAAGAAACAAAGAATGGGATAAAGACACGGGTTTCTACATCCAAAGTGCAGATAACTTGGGAACTTATACAGTCAACGCCCAGGCGATTGCAACAAACATTTGGAGCCCCCAAATTCTCGGCTTAAACCAGAACGTGTTTTATCTAGTTGTAACGGTCATCGTGGCGGTAATTGCCGTGATTGTTGCCTTAGCTGTAATTTCTCGAAAAAATAAAAAGAAATAGTTGTCAAGAACAGCCTTGGAGTGTTCGTGTTAAAGTTTTGCGAGTTCTCCTATAACTTTCTCTCTAAATCCGTTTTGCTTCAGCGTGTCTTTGAGGTAGTTTACGGTTTTGACGGGAGTAGGGTCTACCCCTCGCAAGACTGACAGGTAAACGCTTGTGAAGTCGCCGACCAGAATTGTCGACAGCATCCGCGCCAGGCTGCTTTTGCCCTGAGCCACAATTTCAAGCACGTCCACACCAGCCTGCCCCACGAGCTCTTTTGTAATTTCTATGCGGCTTTGAATTGCAGCTGGCTCTTCTTGGTCTCGCAGGAAGATCGCTGAGAAGGACTTGCCAAGTTCTTCAGCGCGTTCCCAACCTACAATCTCGTTATGATTCAGCTCGCTGAAAACTTCTGATTTCGCAGGAATCTTGCTGTTCTCGTTAAATTGCTGCTTGAAACGCAGGGCTACGCCGCGGTAAATACCGAACCCATAGATGACAGGCGAGGTTTTCCCTATGTTCAGCGCTAAGGCTTTCGCGTAATTTTCAACCGTTGGTTTGTCAGGCGCGTTTTCTTGGCTTATTTTCTCAAGAAGCGGCATTGCTTCGAAGAGTTCTTTTGAGGCACCTTCAACTAAGCCTGCTCTCTCCATGTAAATCAAAAGTGGAACAAACATATAGGGAAGCGCAGCTCGGGGAGGCATCCCGCCGGGCACCCGAAGGTAAGGTACACCGAGCCTTTCAGCGTTTTCAAGTAAGGCGCCTCCGCTACTGACGCAAAAAATCATGCATTTCCGCTTTAACGCGTCAAGAAACGCGTTGAGGGTTTCCTCA
>JBEKVK010000204.1:0-2858 GCA_049514075.1 Bathyarchaeia archaeon
GTAAAATGAGTGAAACCAAGGCTGAAGTCCTCGAAAACATCGATGCATGCAAATCATCAATGGGCAACTTGAAGCCAGTTCTACCTGTTGCTTCAGGGGGAATACATCCGCGCTTAGTTCCAGCATTGCTTGAAACCTTCGGCAACGACGTGGTCATCCAAGCAGGAGGGGGAATCCACGGGCACCCCAACGGAACAGTAGCTGGTTCAAAAGCAATGCGGCAAGCAGTTGATGCTATTTTGAAAGGAATGACTTTGGAAGAGTACGCGAAAACCCACAGCGAACTAAAAGTTGCATTGGAGCACTGGAAAGCCTAAAGTTGCTTGAGGACCCATGGGTAACTTCGATTCACAGTTTCGACTATTGATTGCGGTGCGATTATGCCTTCTTCGCAAATTAGTCCGTGAATGTAACGGCTTGGAGTAACGTCAAAAGCTGGGTTCCGCACCGACAGGTTCTTTGGCGCTTCACTCCACACTTCCGCTGGGTTTCGTTGCTCAATTCGTTCGTATCCCCCGTTGAGAGTCTCTGGATCGAACTTTAGCAGTTCCGAAACGACGTAGAATGGTTTTCTGGCTTCGTGCGCCAACACTGCTATGCTGCTGGTGCCAATCTTGTTTACAACGTTGCCCTCTGAAGTAATGGCGTCGGCGCCGACAAAAACAATGTCAACGTCTCCCATGTAGGAACGCGCAGCTGAATCGACAATAAACATTGTTTGGACCCCTAGTTCAACTATTTCCCGTGCGGTTATCCTTCCCTGGTAGGCAGGTCGGGTTTCGGTGCAAATTACGCTAAAGTTTTTGCCATCGGCTTTGGCTTTGGCAATCATGCGTGTTACCGTTGACGAGTGACAATGGGTAAAAACCAACATACCGTCGCGGATCCGTTTGGCCCCTATCTCCGCGGTTCGTTCCCGTGAAGCCTCAAGGTTCTGCAAAAACAAACCGACGTTTGAATCAACCAAATCGCCTAACACGTCGACTTTTTCGGTGCTGCTGTCTTCGGCTTGCATGACGACGTATCGAATGGCGTTTCTCATCAAAGGTTCAGTTTCTCTTGACGCAAAAAGCGTGTTTTGAGCTTCTCTGAGTTCGCATAGGAAAGCGTTCTTGTCTTTTGCCTTCGTACTATCTGCGAGGGTTTGGACCGCTTTAAGGGCCGCGATCGCAACGTTTCGTGCCCCTTGAACTTCCAGTTTCCTTATTCTTTCTGCCGTCGCTTGGACAAATTCACTCATGATTTCCAAATCCCCAAGTGATGTTGGTTTCTGCTGTTTTATTATTTAAAGGAGAAGCATATAAGCAGATTTGTAACTGGGAAATGTTGCGAAGCACTATTCTGCTAACCGGGACTATCATCAAGTATTTGGATGACAGAATGATTTTGCTTTAGACCTCGGGCTGAGACGGCTTTTTCTTAGGTGACGCTACTAATTGGATGTGCGCCCGTTTTCTTCCTGAAAAAGCGTAGTAGACGGAGCCGAGTATCACAATCAAACCTATCGCAAGCACCATGACAGCCAAAAGGGTACCTACCGCTATTGAGGGGTTAGTTAATTCAATTATCGCGGAAACGCCTACTGTAACTAATATTAATCCGCTGACCAGATATCTGATAAAGCCAAGCTCAGGTTTCGGCTGCTTCATAGTCACCGATGTGGTTGTCGGTGTCTGCGGTTGTGGATTTTCCTGAGCAGTTTGCTCGTTCGGAGTAGACTCAGGAGTAGGCGCTGCGTTTGGCGGTGCGTCTTTGAGTTGGGTTCCGCATTCTGGGCAGAAAGTATTGGTGTCCTCGACTTTGCTTCCGCACTTCAAGCAATAGGGCATGCAGATCCTCCAACGTCACCGTATTCTATCCGCTGAGACTATTTAAAAACATGCGTTTTTCCTTGCAGAGAAAGATATATGTTACAAGAGACTATAGACGAGTGGATAACAAATGGGCTTCAAAAGCAAGTTCGACATGTTGCAAGCGATGTCTGATAAGAAAAAAGAAAACTTGATTTCAGCCCTGTATATAGGCCTCATTTTTGTTATGCTTGCAGTTCTCTACTTTATCAACGACCGCTCAAACCTATGGAACAGCTTTAACCATTTCCTCAACAATTTCGTTTTAGCCACAGTCCCTGGAACAGGCCTGCAATTGCCAGCTCCAGAAAACCCAGCAGCATTCATCACGCTTTACAAAGTAGCATTTCAGTTTTGCCTGGGCTTAGGCATAATTGAAATCGGGGTTTTAGTTCTCAGAGTCTGGCTTTGCTCGCCTCTTCCCAGAAAAGCGGAGACCATTGAAAATCTTGTTTTCTGGCTTGGAACAAGCTACATAGTAGTCACCTACTTGGTGAATGTCACAATAATCAGTGAGTGGTTCGTGTTTTGGGCTGGAGTAATTTTGATCGGCGGCTTATCGCTAGTCGCGAGGTCATTTGTTCTAATCGCAAGTCGACAGCCTTAGCCTTTTCTTTTAAGAGTCCACCAAAGTCCTGTTACTTGCCAAAACATGTTCCAAGAATCCTTAGCAAAATTAACTTTTGTGCCTTTGCCGCTTGTCCATTCAACCGGGATCTCTTTAACCTTGAAGCCGTGACGTTGCGCCCTCACAAGTATCTCGGTATCCCAAAACCAGTGAGTAGCCTTCACCTCGCCCAACAGAGCCAAGAAGGCTTCTTTTTTGAAGGCTTTAAAACCACATTGGTGGTCCCGCACTTTGGAGCCCAACATGTGTCTGACAAGGAAATTGTAGCTTTTGGAGCTTATGCTTCTGCGGGTTGATCGTTCAACCTTGCTTTCAGGAAGCATCCTTGAACCCGTCGAAACCTCGTACCCTTCAACGGCGATGGCGTCAATGAGAGGTTT
>JBEKVK010000205.1:0-2853 GCA_049514075.1 Bathyarchaeia archaeon
GTGCCTCCTATGCCGAGAACAATCTCCTGTTTTAGTCTGTAACTCTTGTCGCCGCCGTATAATGAATCTGTGATTCTTCGGTCTTCAGGAAAGTTTTCTTCCATGTCTGTGTCTAGAAATAGAATTGGCACCATGCCGCCCGTAATGCTCTGGTATTCATGAAGCCAAGCTTGTACTTTTACCGGGTGCCCTTCGATAGTTACCGTGACAACGTTTGGCATGCGAGTTAAGGTTTTGGCTGGGTCCCATTCGTCAGGAAACTCGAGTTGCTCCCCTTGATCGGTGAGTTTTTGCCTAAAGTAACCCTTTCTGCTTGCGAGAGTGATGGCAATCATCTGGAGTCGTAGGTCTGCACTAGATTTCACTATGTCTCCTGCTAAAACGCCTAAGCCTCCGCTGTAGGTAGGCATGTTACTGGAAATACCTATTTCCATCGAGAAGTAGGCAATTCGGCGGTCTTCTAAAAAGTGTCGTCGGCAGTTTTCGCTGCAGAAACAGTGTTTTTTGCCACCGAAACTTTCGCATGTCGCTTCGATTCTTGTTGCCAAGTTTTCTGCATCTATCTGGATTCCACAAACTGGGCATCTTAAAAACACAGGATCAACCAAACTTGGCACCACTGAAGGAAACCCATCAGTGCCCACATTGATATATGTGTATTGCGGTGATGAGAGGTGCTCTACGCCATTCGCACCAATAGAATTGGCGATTCATGAAATCTTGAATTGTGCCCAGCTTGCTTGAAAAAGTTGCAGATCTCAGAGTATCGTAAAGTCACTTAGGTTTTGTAAGTTTTCTTCAAGCGCTTTTCAAACAACTCCATAACCCGATCAAGAAAAATAACCAATTTTTCATTTCTAACTCAGCCGTAATCTGAGGTCATTTGATAGCGAATCAATTACTATTCAAAAAAGGAATAGCAACACTGCGTTCTTTGGTTGTTGTTCTTCCTAAGCTTAAGTTACCCAAAGAACTGCCATAGCTTCAGATATGGTTTTAATAGAAACTGTGGAACACGCGAAATTTTTCTTTCCTTTTTTGTTATCCCGTATTTGACATTTCCGGCTGAGTAAATGGTTCGGTCAAGCCGACAATCAGCTTTCCAAAAGTGTTAATGTGCGTTTCTTCATCAGCTAAAATCTCCTCTAGCAGTCGCCTTGTTGTGTAGTCGCCTTCTTTCGCCGCTGCTTGTATTCCCTCTTTGTAGAGTTCGATGGCTCCCTCTTCATCCCGTTCGTCCTGCGTGAGCATTTCGATGAGGCTGCCTCCAACGAAAATCGGCTCAGGAGTAGTTGTAGGGACACCGTCAAGGTAGTCAAGCTGCTCGGCCAGACGTTCTGCATGTTTCATTTCGGCGATGGCTATCTTTCGGAAGACGCCTTCTACGACGGCGCCGTCAATCCCTGTCACTTGAATGTGTTGCCACATGTACTGAATACTGACTTGGAGTTCGCGGGCTATGGCTTTGTTTAGAAAGTCTAAGAGTTTTTCAGAAACCAAAACTTTCACCTAAAAAGGCTAAGTTAAGCTTGATATATAAATCCAGCCCACCCGATAAGGCGCATGTGCCCTTTCATGTTAAAACGTGTATCCGACGGGTTTAACGCTTAAAAGGTAATCGACTCTATTTTGAAACATGGCTTCCCAATCAATCAGTCCTTTTCAGGCTTTCTTAATGGTTTTGCTGATTATTTTCTGGGGAAGCTCATTTGTGGTTGTCAAGCAGCTTCTAAATGTTGGGTTGACACCGATTGCAATAGCAACTTTTCGGTTCCTGTTGGCTGGCGTACTCTTCCTTGTCGCGCTTGCAATTAAAAAGCGGGTAAGCCCAACTTACAGGCTAAGCGTCGAACGCAAAGACCTGCTTGTTTTGTTGGCGCTGGCTTTGACAGGCGTAACTTTCTTCTTCACCATACAGTACACAGGAATTCAACTGGCAGGAGCATCAATAGCCGCAATAATGGTTTGTCTGCTTTCACCTATATTGATCACAATTTTTTCGGTAAAACTATTTGGGGACAAATTAAGAAGAAAGCAATATATCGGCGTTGCAGTCGCCGCTGCGGGCACGTTGCTGGTTGTTTTGGCTGACCTTCTGAACCTTGAGGGAAGCATGACTTTCTTGGTTGGCACTTTGATTTTGCTTTCAACTCCGTTTTTGTGGGCAGGCTACAGTTTGCTGGGACAAAAAATCATGAAGAAATATGATGCCTTCCTTGTGGTTGCTTACGTAAGCCTGATTGGTGGAGCATGCTTAATTCCGTTCTCGTTAGCTGAAGGATCCTTCATGCAGCTCTTCACCATGAACCTCGGTGACTGGCTAAGCGTGCTTTATTTAGCTTTTACCTGCTCACTGCTTGGTTACTACATCTGGTTTTACGTGCTCAAGAAGGCTGGAGCAACAGCAAGTACATTCCTTTTCGGCGAACCCCTGATAACCGCCGTTTTCGCGGTAATTTTCGTCAGTGAAACACTTTACCCGTCTGTTATTGCGGGCGCAGTCCTGATTTTCATAGGCGTTTTCCTGGTCACTTTCAATAACCGCAAAAACCAAGCCTAATCAAAGCCGGGGTTTGGGCGAAGGAAAATTCTAATATGAATCAACGCAGTTTCTTAATCCAAACAACTTAAATCAAGCCTTGAATAAGCAAACTGTGCGGGCCGGTCGTCTAGCCTGGTTAGGACGTTGGCTTTACACGCCAAAGGTCGCCGGTTCAAGTCCGGCTCGGCCCACCAATAAACCCTTTAGTATCTATGTTTTGAATCTGATTTGAAAAGAATTTCAAATAAAAACTGCGTAGTTTCTAATTCTTTAGAAACTGAAAAGCTGATGTCTGTTTTTTTGCGGTTTTC
>JBEKVK010000206.1:0-3048 GCA_049514075.1 Bathyarchaeia archaeon
GTAGCTTTCGGTTCCGCCCTTCACAAATGGGGCTTAAACATTGACCACATGAAGCTAAAGAAAGTCAGCTTCCAAGACATCATCGACGCATACACAGGCGACCCAATAGACGTAGGAAGAAAAGTTGACGAACTCAGCAAAAAAGCGCCTTTACCAGAACCAATCCTAGACATGTTCTGCAAACACCTGCCTAACCCATACCAAGCGCAGCCTTACAGGCAACCGCAAATTTGGCCGGGAGACGTAGAAAGCCCAACAGGCGTAGGCATGTCAAAAGTTGATCCGAAAGCACCATTGCTCATGTGCATATCAACCATTGAAGTTGACCCTCACAGCGGAACCGTCGCAATCGGCAGAATCTTCAGCGGCTCAATTGAACGAGGCAAAACTGTTCAGCTTGTTAGCAGCAACCAGAAAGGTACAATTCAACAGGTCTTCATGAGCATGGCAACTGATCGAGTTATCATTGACCGCGTTCCAGCAGGCAACATTGGAGCCATCGCCGGGTTGCCGTCGATTCATGTTGGTGAAACCATCGCTGAAGAAGGAGCAGAAGTCCACTCGTTTGAGGGCTTGAGATACGTTTCAGACCCAGTTGTAACTGTTGCCGTCGAGCCGGAAGACGTCAAAGATCTACCATTGTTCGACAAAGTAATGCATAAATTAACAACTGAGGACCCTAACCTTCACTTCATCATGAACAAGGAAAGCGGCGAATTCCTGCTTTCAGGAATGGGTGAACTTCACCTCGAAATCACCGCTTATCGAATGCAGGAAGCAGGGTTAAAAGTTAAACTCAGCAAACCCATCGTCATCTATAGAGAAACAATAAGCCACGATTACCAAGGTCCAGCAATCATGGGTAAAAGCCCAAACAAACATAATAAACTCTGGATAACCATCGAGAAACTTTCAGACGAAGTGATTGAAGCAATCAAATCAGACAAAATCAACGATATGCAGAGCAAAGACGAAAGAACTAAACTCCTTCGGACAATGGGTTGGGAAGCAGACGACGCAAAAGGCGCAGTTGCCGTAGAAGAAAACTGCATTCTCTGCAACCGCATCAGAGGAAGACAATACGTGGAAGAAGTCTTAGACCACATCAAATCAGGTTTCCGCGAAGCAGTCCACACATCGCCCTTAGCCAAAGAACCCGCATACGGCCTCAAGATCAACCTAGTAGACATCGTCCTGCACGAAGACCCAGTCCACAGAGGCCCAGCACAAGCCATTCCAATGACTTGGCGACCAATCTACTGCACCATACTACTCAGCGACCCCAAACTTCTTGAGCCCCTTATGAGTTTCGAATGCAAAGTTCCAAGCGAATTCGTAAGCTCAGTAATCACACTATTAAACAAGAGACGCGGAAAAATCCTCGACATGCCATCTGAAGAAGATATGATAACTGTAAAAGCAGAAATGCCAGTTTCCGAAAGCTTCGGAATCGCCGATGAACTGCGAGGTTCAACTTCAGGCAGAGCATTCTGGGCAACACAATTCAGCCGATGGGCACCAGTACCAGAGCAGATGCAAGCTGAAACCATAAAGAAAATCCGTGAACGAAGAGGATTGCCACCAGTACCGCCAAAGCCAGAAGAATACTTTGAGTCCGAGTAAACAACTCCTTCTTTCTCTTTTGTTTTTTTTTAGTTCCAATCTAGACGCTGTCGATTTAATAATACCGGGAGGAGGGGTTCTCTCTTGTGTGTACAAGCCGACCGGTCGGGTCAATGTCGGTACAGTTTGGCGGTACAGGTCGGTGGAGCGTATGGCAAAGATGCTTGAAGCGTTAGGTTTAGTCCTCACCGCCATAACAGCCTCAAAGAGTTAGCGCAAAAAATGGCAAAACAGTGACTTTGCCTTTGAAAAGTTTAGTTACGAAGAAAAAAGGTGCCTATAATCTTCGACAGAGGATGCGGTAAAATGAGTACTTGGGACATTTTTGGTTTAGTGCTTGGATCAGCGGCAAGTTACGTCTAAGAACCTAAGAATCGCAATGAATCTTTGGACGTCTCCCTTTTTCGCCCTGATCATCCTGACCTCATGAACAGGAAAACCAAAAGAGGTCACCAAAGGCCAAAAAAGTGAAGGTGGCAAATCACACTATGTATTTGCTTGTTTTCTCAAAGTCCTTTACGATTTGCATGACACGTTTAGGTCCAGGTGGGCCAAGCGGAATATCCTTTAGAAGAACCCATGGGCTTTTGCGGGCAACAACCGTTGCAATGTGCTCCTGTCCAAAACATTTCAAGGCAACATCGACCACTCCACGTCTAACACCGGCTTCGGAGTAGTCGCCAAGAGCATGGAGGTACTCGTGTAACAAAAGATTGTAAACCAGCGCGTTAACCGTCGGTTTAGAACTCAACGATGTCTCAACAATTTCAACCAACGCACGATTCAAAACGATGTTGTTGGTTCCAACCGGGTAATACGCTCCCAGCTGCAAAGGCAAATCATCCAAAAAAAGCATCATACTGTCTCTTCGTGTTCCCAAAGCAAACTGCACCGTTTCCTTCACTATCTGCCAGACTTCACCGTAATTCTTAGCCGTATCCAACTTGCTGGAAAACCGCTCAATATCCTTGAAGTCGCTGCCCAAAACACGCCGCCTTCTGACAAGAATTCAAGGTGAAGAAACTCATTTAAGCGTTGCAGTCAAAACACAAAAACCAAGAGGCACAAAAAAGTTGCTGAACGCTTAGATTCTGGATGGCGTCAGTTCGAAACGTGTGGAAACGCCTCGCGAACGGTTTATATGAAACATAATTCTAAAACTACTATTGTGTAAGGAGTAGTAAACAATGAGTACTGAACCTTTTCATGTTACAGACGCAAAAAAGTTTTTGTCGGCAAACTTGATGTTGACGAGAACTCTGCTACTGCTGAACGCTTCAAAGTTTTCAGTATCCCAACAATGATTCTCTTCAAAGACGGGCAAGAGACTGAACGGCTAGTGGGCTTATGTCCGAAAAACAGGATAACTGAAACCTTTCAGAAGCACATGGTTTAGCTAAGTTAGCTTTTCATTTTTTCGTACAT
>JBEKVK010000207.1:0-2842 GCA_049514075.1 Bathyarchaeia archaeon
GCTTTGGATAATTGGTGCCGAGCAGATTTCAGGGGAGTTCTTGTGTTGCCCACAGCAGCCGGGAAAACATTCGTTGCGCTCAAAGCGATTGATCTTCTGAAAACTCAGACGTTGATCGTTGTTCCCACTTTGGATTTGATTGACCAATGGAGAAAGCGAGTTAGGGATTGCCTTAGCTTGGAAACTGGAGTAGTGGGTGGAGGCGAGAACATCATAAGGATGGTTACGGTTTCAACCTACGATTCAGCGTATTCTCAGGCCCCATACTTAGGCAACAGGTTTAACTTCTTGGTTTTTGACGAAGTGCATCATCTGGCTTCACCGGGTTACATGCAAATCGCTGAAATGTACATTGCACCCTACCGAATGGGCTTAACCGCCACATACGAAAGAACTGACCAGAGACACGAACTTCTTCCGCTACTCGTAGGCGATTTAGTTTTCTCTATCGGCATTGAAGAACTCAAAGAAAAACATCTTGCACCCTACACATATGAGAAGGTGTCTGTCGAATTGACTAATGACGAACAACGAACCTACGATACAGAGATGACCACCTTCAAAAACTATCTTCGAGAAAGAAGATTAGTTCTGAAAAGTGCTGCTGATTTCCAAAAGTTCATTATGACCACAGGAAGGGATCTACGTGCACGGGAAGCGCTTCTTGCCCGAAACAAGGCTTTGAAGGTTGCTATTAACTCCGAGGCTAAACTGAACCTTTTAGCCAAGAAACTTGAAGCATACCAAAATGAGAAAACTTTGATTTTCACACTCTACAATGACCTGGTCTATGTCATCAGCAGACGTTTTTTGATACCCGCTATCACATATCAGACCCCCCGCGAAGAGCGCCGCGAAATAATGACCAGCTTCGGAAACGGCAAGTACAAAGTCATAGTAACTTCTCAAGTTCTAGACGAAGGGGTAGATGTCCCAGACGCGTCAGTTGGTATAGTACTGGGCGGGACTGGAAGCACGCGAGAGTACGTGCAACGGCTTGGGCGGCTTCTCAGAAAGAAAGAGGGCAAAACAGCCAAGCTAATAGAGATAATTTCCAAGGAAACCGTAGAAGTCGGGATAAGCCGCAGACGGCACCAAAAAACTGGAGAGACATCAACGGTTGCTTCCCAGTAGCTTGCTTGTAGTGTGGAAAAGAAAAGGCGAAATTCAACCTCGCTACGCCAAGCTATCATCAGATAACCTTGAAGTTGCGCAAGGTCTCATCGAAGCATACAAGGCTAATGTTGGAAAACAGAAAAAAGTTCTCAAAGCAGTCGTTGTTGATTTGGAAAACAGCGGGCACGAATATCGTTTTGTTAGGGCGTTAGCTTTGCTGCTTGACAGAAAAAGCATCTTCACCTGCAGCATCAAAACGAACCCCGCTGATTTAAGGAAGAAAATCTTTCAAGCTACAGAAAAGTTTGGTTTGACAGCGACTCCAGAAAAGCGACAAAAAATAATTGAAGCTGTTGCTTCAGAAATGTCTTTGACGACCGAAAACATTGAGGATTATTTATACGCTGATTTAGATGAGGAGCTAATTCTTGAAAAGTTTGATCCTCCAGAAGCGATGGCACTGCTTGAACAGTACAATCTTAGCCTAGCGCAGACGCTTCTTTTTGACTCCACAGAACTAAATTTTACCGCTTCAGGCAACTGGCAGAACCTCTTTTTTTACGTGAAAAAACTGGGCCTTATCTATGAAGTGTCCCAAGATGATGGTTTCTGGGTTAAAATAGACGGGCCAGTCAGCATCTTTAAGCTCACAAGAAGGTACGGCATAAGCATAGCCAAGTTACTTCCCATAATCGTCGCTAATCCCGAATGGACCGTTAACGCAAAGATTCTCTGGAAGTACACAAACGAAATCTGCAACTTCAAAATGGAAAGCAAAAAACATGGCTTGTTGCTTAAGAAACCTAGTTTGCTTCGTGTAACCTATGATAGTGCAGTTGAAGAGAGTTTTGCTTCGCAGTTTCGAGCTGTGAAGTCTGGTTGGACTTTGAAAAGAGAACCGGAACCTGTTCCCGCTGGAAACCAGGTGATAATACCTGATTTTTCTCTTGAAAGAGCTGGTGTTAAAATATACTTGGAGATCGTGGGGTTCTGGACTGAAGAGTACTTGTTGCGGAAAGCGGCAAAGTTGAAGCAAGTAGAAGCGAAGATGCTTTTGTTGGTCGATGAGGCTTTGGCATGTGAGAAGCTTGCTTCGCTGGAGAAGCGACCTCAGTTGAACTTCATTTACTATCATGATAAAATTCCTTTGGCTTCTGTTCTACGCTACTTGGAAATTGCTTTTGAAGGGATCAAAGCTTTGGAGATCAAGTTCTTAGAAAACCTCTCGGTTAAGTTTACCGAGCCAGTTGTCGTTTACGATGAATTTGCAGCTAGAATCGGCATTTCAGTTGAAGCCGCGAAAGCGTTTCTTACAGCCAACCCTCCTACAGATTACGTGGCACTGCCTAACATCTTAGTGAGCAAGGAAAAGTTAATTCAACTAAGCAATCGAATCGAAGAATACTTGAAACAGTCAGGAAAGTTGCCTCTTAACGAAGCAATACGAGTTATGGAAGCTGAGGGAGTAAGCGATGCATCTTGCGTCTTATCTCAACTTGGCTATAAAATTATCTGGCGTGGAATAGACAGCGAACAAGCTGAAGTCACCAAGATTTTCAAAAAGAAGCAATGATAAGAAAAAACCATTGAAACAAGCCAGATAAGTTCAACAGAATGTTAAATCCAAAAAGAATAATAGCTTATTGCATCTTCCTTATCTAATAGGTGGTTTTATGCCAATATACATTCTTTTGTCTACCCTCACTTCTGAAGGTAGGAAAACCAT
>JBEKVK010000208.1:0-2819 GCA_049514075.1 Bathyarchaeia archaeon
AGTCCGGTAGGGCTGTAGGTGTAGTTAGTGTAGTATCCTACCCAGTTGCCGTATTGGTCTACGGTCATGAAGCCTCCTGCGAAGCCAGCGCCTGGTGTGGTTCCGTTGACAATGCTGCAGACATACTTGCCCGTTAATGCGTCATAAATGTTGTATTCGCCACCACCTGGAGAGTCAACTACTCCGGGGAGTGTTCCAGTAGTTAAGATGTATGGTCCAACTACGCCGTACTGGTTTGGTGTTTCATAGATTGGTTGCATGCCGCCGATCAAAGCATTATTTGTGTTGATTGTCCACAATGTTTGTCCGTTGTACAAGTCTGTCGCGACTATGCCGTTAGTGTAAGATGTGGTTGTGGTGTACCAGGTTGAGTATAGTATTCCATCGATTACTACTGGTTCCCATTTCGGCTCGTATTGTGAGGTTGTCCAGTAGCTACCTGATTGCTCGGTTGTGCCGGCATCGCCGCCTGCGACACCGCCTACAATCCACGGCATTGTCCACAAGATGTGTCCTGTGACTGGGCCCATGGTATATGGGTTTTCGTCGCCAGAGTCATTGTATGCGCCTGTTGAACCGAAAGCGTTAGCGGCTAATCCGAGCCAAGGTCCGGTGATGCTAGACCAAGTTTGGACGTTGTTTGAATTGACTGGTGTTTGCCACCATGAGGTTGGAAGCGGAGTAGTCGGGATGCCGCCTACCGGCTGTTGCTGCACGACAAGTGTAGCTACGTTGCTCTTGCTGGATGCCATGAAGTCTCCTTTAAAAGCGGAAGGCCCATTTTCGCCGAATCCAGTAAGTTGTTGTCCGCCGTAGAACATTTGGAATGTGTAGTTGCCTACTGTGGTTGGGATGTAGTGAGTGTATGTTCCTCCTGTATAGTCTGCTGTGAAGTTGCCGAGTACTGTGGCTGTTCCGCCTGGAGGAGTTACAACGACTTCTAGGTTTGTTGCAAGTTCGGCTCCGGGTATTGGTACGGCTAGCCAGAAGTTGACAGTGACTTGTTGTCCAACTCCACATGGATCGGGCGCTACGTTGCAAAAGGCTATCGTTGGGATAGTGATTTGTCCTGCTGCTGTTGCTACAAATGTTGCTCCAATTGCGAGTATCATTAACATCGAAATCAAAATAGCTGCGATTTTACTAATTGACATATTCTTCAATCTTTATTCTCCTTTTTGTTGATAGGGAAGGGGATGTTATTTTGATTTAATAAGGATTTGCCCGATTTTGGGGTTGAGGGCTTTTCTAAGCATGCCACGCCATAACTGTGAAAAAGGGCTGGGATGCCGTCAAAGTGACTAATTGCTTGTTCAAATTCTTTGCTATATTCAGATTCGTACAAAATCAACCGATTTGAAAAAATTTTTAGAGATTTCCAAAGATTTAGGAGATTTTTAAAAGATTTCTAGCTCAGCTGTGAACAATTCACCTTTGTGGCAAAAAAAGCGATTTAAAACAAAGAAAATAATCGCAGGATTTTCTACTGCCCAAAATAAATTAGTTTTTTTCAGGCGAAAGTTTAGCAAACCCTTTCTAAATGACTATTATTTCGGGGAAAAAAATATTCCAGTCTTGGAAACACTCCTTAAAAATCAATTGGCTCTCAATTCAAATGGAAATGGCAAGATATGGCAGTGAACTCTGGTTCGAAAGATAAATCTTTAGAGGCTTTAGATTTCATAATCAATGTTCTAAAAGAACACGAACAAACCTTGGATAAGTCGATTGAAGAGTTGGCAACTGTCACCGAGCAGATAGGAAACACCGCGGACGGATTGAAAGGTAAAGTTGACGGGATTGAAGAAAGAATAAACAACCTGGAAAAAGAAGTTAAAAACCTGATGGATAAAGTTTCAAGCACGCCTAAGGAAGCATTGCCAACCCTCGTGAAAATAACGCAGCCTCAAGCTCAAGCCACATTTGCTGGGTTGCCGCCTATCATTCCTGGTGGACCCTTGGTGGTTTTGCGTTGCAGGCAATGGGCGGATTTTCAGGCGTTAGTGACCGGTGTTCACACGTTGTCTTTTAGCTATAAAGAGGTCGAGAAGGTTTTCCAAGCTGAAGCGCTTAGGGAAAACCAAATAATCGTGTATTCGGGGGCTCTTCCGAGTTTCTCAAGGATTCTTAAAGCATGGTTATCTCAAGAGCTAGACGTTACTGGACAGAACATCTTGGAAGGTTTCTTAGACAAAACGAAATAGGCTGTAAAGATTTCTAAAGCTCAAAAAACTATGCAAAAATAGTTCGCCAAAAGTTTATCCATAGGATGTCCACTTAGCAGGATTAATTGGCGAGATCATTGTTGTGTTCTTAACATTGCCTTCTTAATCATGGACTGCTAATTCGAAAGACATATATAATTTCGTAATATTTAATACAGTGATTCAACCGTGACACACTTGGAAAACAATCAGCCGACCACAAAAATAGCTGCACACAGCAAAAAGAAAATAGCCATACTTGCAGTAGCCATCCTGATAATCGCCATTACAGCTTCAGCCAGCGGACTATTGTTAACCAGCCAAAACACATCAAGCACTCAAACTGGCAATATCGGTGATCAAAACAATTCTCAAACCTGGATAAAAATAGGTGCCTACGCGACGTACGAAGGCCAAGCCACTATTCTGTCAATGACCGTTTCCTTCAGCGCAAAAATGGAAATCGTCAACCTAAACGATACTTACTTTCAAGTCTCAACTGACTTTAACATGTCAACGCCATATGGAGCAACAGAAAACACTACCACAACTTGGGTAAGCAGAGAAAACATAACTTTCCAACCAGAAGGCCTAACTCTTAACAGTACTTATAAT
>JBEKVK010000209.1:0-2799 GCA_049514075.1 Bathyarchaeia archaeon
TTGATGTTGAGGTAGGAGTTTGGGGTGGTGCTGGTTATTTTCCATGTTTGGCCGTTGGGGGCGACAACCCACTCGTAGATGTATTGACTTGTGAGAGAGTTTCCTTCGCTAAAAGCTACGTATTTGCCTGTTGCCCCGTAGTAGGCTTCATGGGCAAGGTAAACCTGATAGGTTAGGCTGCTTAGTTGGGCGTTGCTGTTGTTGAGTTCGAACATGGCGCCAAGCAAGGGTTCGGTGGTGATGGCGGCGTTTGGTAGTGTGACGCCGTAAGTTGTGACGTTTTCCGATTTGAAGATGTTACTCATGATTTGGTTAGGGATGTTGTTGAGTTGGGGAAAGAAGCTTGCGTAACCGCTGTCGATGTAATAGCCATAGATGCTGTTGGAATCAGCGTCTTTTTCAATGTTTGGCAGCAATGCGGCATAGTCGCTTTGATTGTAAACGATGTAGTTAATCCTCTGCGTTAAACTGCTGTTGTAGCTTCTGAGATTGTTTAGAGCCACAAAAAGCCTTCCCGTATCCGCCCCGTCGACCGTGCCCGTAGCCAGATCAGACAGTGAATGGTAATCTTGCCCGTTTGTACCGTCATAATACCAGTAAGGATAACCTGTTTTAGGATTTAATGGTCGATTTTGAAGGAAATTCGTAACTTTCTCAATTCTTGCGCTTGAACCCCACGGGCCATCGGTGCTTACTAAACCGAGTTTCGCCGCGTCGATAATGGCCTGGATGTAACCACCCAAGTCCCAAGCGGTAAAGGCTTTGAAATTGTTGCCTGAAGCATATGGAAGCCCAGTCTGGGCGTCAACTCCCACTCCTGGTTGAAAGTAAGCCCACGCATTTGATGCTATGCCAAGCCATACGGAACTGTTGACGGGTTGACCTGGAGCAACGAACCCTGAACCGCCGTTTTGATGAGAAGTCGGGACATAGTCTATTCCCATCCACCGCTTTAGCTCTGAGTTGTAATTGTAGAATGCGGCAAAAAAAGAAATCAGCAAAATAGCCATGACGGCAATTGCAACGGCAACCTTTGTTTTCCTGCCAAAACGGAAATGACCATTAGTTGACGAACTTTTGCCTGCAATCTTCAGGGATGCGGGTAAACTGGTAACATCAGCGCATTTGAAGGAAGCTTTTCTTTTGCGGAGTAGCCTTGGGTGCATTAAATCCAGCTTGGAACATGGATAAGGTAGGGTTCGATTTAAAACTAATGCAGAAAACAAAAATTTCAATAGTTTTTCAACCAGCACCAAAAAGCCAGAGTTTGCCAAAGATCGTTCAACTGAATGCCTCAACAGCAATTCAAAATTATTAAACTTGGGCGCAATTTATAAAAAGAAAGCAAGTAACAGTTTCAAGCGGAGCATGAACTTATGGTTTTAGTTGTCGCTGCCGTTGGAGTAAGCGGTTCTGGAAAAACGGTTACGTTAGAGTACTTGATTTCTCGCTTGTCCAAGGAAGGCTACCAGATCGGTTCCATTAAGCATGTTCACCATAAAGGCTTCACCATGGACAGGGAAGGCACGAACACTTGGCGTTATGCTAAGGCAGGTTCAAAAGTTATCGTTGCAATATCACCTGAAGAAATTGACATCATCAAGAAAACCCAGATGGCGCTCAACGATCTAGACCGAATAATCGAGCTGCTTGAAAATGAAAAGCTGGACTTGGTATTCATCGAAGGCTTCCACAGCCTAATCGCGAAAAGGCAGGATGTACCCAAAATCGTCACTGCGAAGGATGAAGAAGGGCTAAAGCAGACCCTGGAGGGAACAGTTAATCCAATCGTCGCGATCGCAGGTGTCGTTGCCACAAAATCCACAAGCAACGAATACTGTGGGATACCGATAATCAAAGTTCCTGAAGACGGACAAAAACTTGTCGACTTAATAAAATATCAATTATCCAAAAATAGACCAAGCAATAAAGCTGCAGATTGAGGAAGAACTGCTTGACTAAAAGAGCTGCGCTCATATTGGCAGGGGGAAAAGCACGCCGGTTCCAAGCCAAAGGCGGAGCAAAATGGGAAGATAAGGCACTCGCAACAATTTCGGGAAAGCCCTTGCTGATTTACGCCCTCGAAAACGTGCATGGCGTCGTTGACGAGGTTGCAGTAAGCGTGAAAGATGAAGAGCGCATTGTAAGATACGAAGAAATCCTTAGAAAGAATGGTTTGAATAAGGTGCGGATAGTGGTTGATGAAAAAAGCGAGATTAGTGGTCCGACTGTGGCAATTATGTCGGGGCTAAGGCGGGTTCAAGCGGATTATTGTCTTACTTTGCCCTGTGATATGCCTTTTCTGGAGCCCAAAGTTGCGGACTACCTGTTCAAGCAAGCAGAAGAGTATGAAGTGGTTACCCCCATGTGGCCAAATGGCAGACTTGAAACCCTGCTGACAGTGCTGGAACGGCAAACCGGGTTGGAAATCACCGAGACCCTATGCAGACTAAAACGTCCGCGTTCAGATGACATCCAACGCGGCGCAAGCAAAACCCTGCTCGTATCCGCCTCGAATGAGATAAGAGAGCTTGACCCCGAGCTCAAAAGCTTCATCAACATCAACTCCAAGGAAGATCTGAATAAACTGCAAACACGCCGAGCTCACGGTCCAATCAAAGAAAACGTAAAAATAAACCTCGGAACTTCCCCAATTTCCTATTTCAAGCCTCTAAAGGAAGCTGCCGAAATGATCCATCAAGGAAATCTCCCAGAAGCTCAAAGCATTTTCTCTTCATGCTCCAGAAGCTTCGAGGCTAAGGAAGCATTTTTTTGGGCTGGTATATGCGGGGAAAACCA
>JBEKVK010000210.1:0-2799 GCA_049514075.1 Bathyarchaeia archaeon
TGGTTTTCCCCGCATATACCAGCCCAAAAAAATGCTTCCTTAGCCTCGAAGCTTCTGGAGCATGAAGAGAAAATGCTTTGAGCTTCTGGGAGATTTCCTTGATGGATCATTTCGGCAGCTTCTTTGAGAGGTTTGAAATAGGAAATTGGGGAAGTTCCAAGGTTTATTTTTACGTTTTCTTTTATTGGACCGTGGGCTCGGCGTGTTTGCGGTTTATTTAGATCTTCTTTTGAGTTGATGTTGATGAAGCTTTTGAGTTCGGGGTCAAGCTCTTTTATCTCATTCAAGGCGGATACGAGCAGGGTTTTGCTTGCGCCGCGTTGAATGTCATCTGAACGAGGACGTTTCAGTCGGCATAGGGTCTCGGTGATTTCCAACCCTGTTTTCCGTTCCAGCACTGTCAGCAGGGTTTCAAGTCTACCATTTGGCCACATGGGGGTAACCACTTCATACTCTTCTGCTTGCTTGAACAGGTAGTCCGCAACTTTGGGGTCCAGAAAAGGCATGTCACAGGGCAATGTAAGACAATAATCCGCTTTAACCCGCCTTAGTCCCGACATAATTGCCACAGTCGGACCACTAATGTCGCTTTTTTCATCAACCACTATCCGCACCTTATTCAAACCATTCGTTCTGAGGATTTCTTCGTATCTTACAGCACGCTCTTCATCTTTCACGCTTACCGCAACCTCGTCAACGACGCCATGCACGTTTTCGAGGGCGTAAATCAGCAAGGGCTTTCCCGAAATAGTTGCGAGTGCCTTATCTTCCCATCTTGCTCCGCCTTTGGCTTGGAACCGGCGGGCTTTTCCCCCTGCCAATATGACCGCAGCTCTTTTAGTCAAGCAGTTTTTCCTCAATCTGTAGCTTTCTTGCTTGGTCTATTTTTGGATAATTGATCTTTTATTAGGTCGACGAGTTTTTGTCCGTCTTCTGGAACTTTGATTATCGGTATCCCACGGTATTCGTTGCTTGTGGATTTTGTGGCAACGACGCCTGCGATCGCGACGATTGGATTAACGGTTCCCTCCAGGGTCTGCTTTAGCCCTTCTTCATCCTTTGCAGTGACGATTTTGGGTACATCCTGCCTTTTCGCGATTAGGCTGTGGAAGCCTTCGATGTATACTAAGTCCAGCTTTTCATTTTCAAGCAGCTCGATTATTCGGTCTAGATCGTTGAGCGCCATCTGGGTTTTCTTGATGATGTCAATTTCTTCAGGTGAGATTGCAACTATGACTTTTGAACCTGCCTTAGCATAACGCCAAGTGTTCGTGCCTTCCCTGTCCATGGTGAAGCCTTTATGGTGAACATGCTTAATTGAACCGATCTGGTAGCCTTCTTTGGACAAGCGAGAAATCAAGTACTCTAACGTAACCGTTTTTCCAGAACCGCTTACTCCAACGGCGGCGACAACTAAAACCATAAGTTCACGTTCCGCTTGAAACTGTTACTTGCTTTCTTTTTATAAATTGCGCCCAAGCTTAATAATTTTGAATTGCTGTTGAGGCATTCAGTTGAGCGATCTTTGGCAAAGCCCTGCTTTTTGGTGCGGGTTGGGAAACTATCGAAAACTTTGTTTTCTACATCAGTTTTAAATCGAACCCCACCTTATCCATGTTCCAAGCTGGATTTAATGGACCCAAGGCTACTCCTTAAAAGAAAAGCGTCCTTCAAATGCGCTGATGTTACCAGTTTACCCGCATCCCTGAAGGTTGGAGTCAAAAGTTCGTCAACTAATGGTCATTTCCGTTTTGGCAGGAAAACAAAAGTTGCCGTTGCAATTGCGGTCATGGCTATTTTGCTGATTTCTTTTTTTGCCGCATTCTACAGTTACAACTCAGAGCTAAAGCGGTGGATGGGAATAGACTATGTCCCGATTTCTCATCAAAACAGCGGTTCAGGGTTCGTTGCTCCAGGTCAACCTGTCAACAGTTCCGTCTGGCTGGGCATAGCGGCAAATGCTTGGGCTTACTTTCAACCCGGCGTAGGCGTTGACTCCCAAACTGGTCTTCCTTATGCGTCAGGCGCAAATTTCAAAGCCTTTACCGCTTGGGACTTAGGCTGTTACATCCAAGCTGTAATTGACGCGGCGAAACTCGGGTTAGTAAGCACCGATGGTCCGTGGGGTTCAATCGCAAGAATTGAGAAAGTCATGAATTTCCTTCAAAATCGACCGTTAAATCCCAAAACAGCTTATCCTTACTGGTATTATGACGGTACAAACGGGCAAGATTACCATCAAATGTCGGACCAAGCCACTGGCGCAGTTGATGTAGTGGACACAGGAAGACTTTTTGTGGCTCTCAACAATCTCAGAAGCTACAACAACAGTTTAACGCAAAATATTAACGACATAGTTTACAATCAAAGCAACTATGCCTCATTGCTGCCTAACATTGAAAAAGACACTGATTCCAACAGCATCTATGGCTATTACATCGACAGCGGCTTCGCGAGCTTCTTTCCCCAACTCAACAACATCCCTAACCAAATCATGAGTAACATCTTCAAATCAGAAAACGTCAACACTTATGGCGTCGCACTACCAAATGCCGCCATCACCACCGAACCCTTGCTTGGCGCCATGTTCGAACTAAACAACAGCAACGCCCAACTAAGCAGCCTGACCTACCAGGTTTACCTTGCCCATGAAGCCTACTACGGGGCAACAGGCAAGTACGTAGCTTTTAGCGAAGGAAACTCTCTCACAAGTCAATACATCTACGAGTGGGTTGTCGCCCCCAACGGCCAAACATGGAAAATAACCAGCACCACCCCAAACTCCTACCTCAACATCAA
>JBEKVK010000211.1:0-2779 GCA_049514075.1 Bathyarchaeia archaeon
GGTTCGCCTGAAATCGCCAAGAAAATTATGCCTGCCAAAGCACATCCTTTTAGCGCTGACAATTGGCACGATGTCGTAGTCCAAGGCATGGGAGTGGCCCATGACAACATGCTTGTTCCTGCATGCACCATAATCGTGGGGTTACCTGACGAGACAGAATCAGATATCCTCAAAACCATGGATTTAGTTGACGACCTAAAAGATATGCGCAGCCTGATTGTCCCTCTCTTCTTTGTCCCGTTGGGGCATCTGACAAGCGAAGACTGGTTCACAAGAACCAAACTCAACGAGCTGCATAGAAAGCTGCTGATTCAATGCGCTGAACGAGACTTCCGCTGGGTCGACTCACTCATAGACATATCTTTCTCAGGCAAATGGTACCAACACATTACCAAAGAATTCTACAAAGGCTTCTCTGCAATTGCAAAACGCAAAGTCCGCCAGATAGAATGAGACGTCAAATTGCCTAATTATTGTTCTCACTTGACGGGTTATCTTTGATGGTTGGAAAATCTCTTTTTTTGGTCTTTGTGTTTTGGGTTGCTATTTTGGTTTGGGGCTAGTTTTGATTGCAACTGGTCTCTTAAAACATCTCAAAATATACCAAAATATACCAAAATATACCAAAACATACCAAAATAGTTTAACGCATAAGGAGCAATCCAGAGTGTTTAAAAGGCAAAGTAATCGTAAACTTAGTTCCCCTATTGACTTCTGATTCCACCCCAATCACACCCCCATGAGCCTCTATGATGCGTTTGCATATGGCTAAGCCAAAACCCATCCCCTGCGCCTTAGTGGTGAATAGAGGCGTGAAAAGCTTTGAAAGAATTTCTTCAGATATGCCAATGCCAGTGTCGGCGAAAAATATTTCTACATGTTCTCCTCTTCGTCGGCTTCCTATCTCGAGTGTTCCCTCGTCAGGCATTGCGTCTACTGCATTCTTTATGAGGTTTATAAAAACTCGAATCATTTTGTTCATGTCAACCTCAATCTGAGTTTCTTTGAGAAGGTGATTTACGATTTGTATTCTATTCGGAACCTGGATCATACCTAGTGCGTCTTCCAAAAGCGTGTCGAGCGGGCATTCCATGGTTTCCAGATGTATCTCTCTTGAATAATCTAGTAGGTCGTTGATAATTTTGTTTGCATGATCGATGGCTTTATCCATAGTTTCAAGCATTTCTTTCCCTTGAGCTTCGGAAATTGTTGCGCCTTTCTTTTTTAAGTAAAAGGCAGCGTTTTTAATGCCTTGTAGTGGATTGCGGAGATCATGACCAACCATGCCAGCTAGTTCACCTATAGCAGCTAGCCTTTCTGCTTTTAAAAGGCGGTCTTGCATTGCCCTCAGCTCTGCAGTTCGTTTCGCCACAGTTTCTTCTAGAACTCTGGAGTAGTTCTCAAGTTTCTTTTGAACTTGTTTTCTTTCGCTGATGTCTCTAAGGAAGGCTACTCCATGATTTTTTCCATTGATTTGCATTTTGGAAAAAGACAGCTCAGCAAAAAATTCTGAGCCATCCTTCTTTAAGACGGTTATTTCAATAACTCTTCCAATCGATTCTTGGGGATTGGTTTCGATGAATCTTCTTATTTCTTTTGTCGCTGTTTGAGTGGTGCCAAAAGGAATCAAATTGGAAATGGATTTTCCAATTATTTCCTCTTGAGTGTAGCCGAAGATCCGTGAGGCCGCTGGATTCCATTCTACAATATTCATTGCCTCATCAACTGCGATGATCGCGTCTAAAGCGGAATTCATGATAGTGCGGAATCGTTCTTCGCTTACTTTCATGGATTGTTCCATCATTTTGCGTTCCGTTATTGGCAACACGAGCTCTAATGCGGATGTTACGTTTCCGTCTTTGTCCTTGATAGGTGTGGCGATAAGCTGCATCCAGATGGTGGAACCTTTTTCTTTGTCGAAAACCATGTACTCACGGGAGTCGAATTCTTTGCCCTCGAAGACCTTTTTTACGCCGCAGTCTGGACAAACGGCGTCCAAGTAGTTGTAGGTGGCGTAGCAAGTTTTGCCTTCTAAGTCGGATACGCCTCTAACCTTTTTCATTACCTTGTTGGTCCAGAGAATGCGGTAGTCTTTGCTGGTTATAGTGAGTCCAACGCCAATACTTTCTGTTATGGTTTCCAGTTTTTGACTTTCTTGTTTGAGTTCATTCTCCGTTTTCTTGCGGAGAGTGATGTCCGAGACTAGGGCAAGAGTGCCTGTGGGATTTCCTTCATCATCCTTAATCTGTGATGCAGTAATACTTGTGTAAACTTTGGAGCCGTCTTTGCAATGGAATTCGTATTCAAAGGTTCCTTCCACGCCTTTCTTGTGTTGGGACAGGTATTGGATGGCTTGTCCAACTTCAGCTTCAGGTATAAAATCAAATAGATTTTTTCCAACCATTTCACTTTCAGCGTATCTCAGCATGTTCGCCATTCGAGGATTAACAAAAACAGTGCAATACTCTTTATCGAACACCCAAACGCCTTCTTGCGCAACATTGACTAGTTGACGATACTCCATTTCACTTTTCATCAAGGCGTCTTGAACTTGCTTGATTTCTGTTATGTCGTGGAAGATACAGTAGAGGAAAGTTTTTCCCACTAATTCAACTGCTCTTACTGTTACTAGAACGTCTTTGATATCGCCGCTTTTGGTGCGGTGTTTAGTCTCAAACTCATCTCCCCCTTGCCTCACAATTCTGGCCAAGTGAGCTCTTGTTTCGTCAGACCCCTCTTTTGCTTCAAAATCTAGAACACATAGTTTTGAAAACTCTTC
>JBEKVK010000212.1:0-2772 GCA_049514075.1 Bathyarchaeia archaeon
ACGATTCTTTGCCTTGAACCGCCTCAAAGTCTCAGAATACTCAAACAAAAACTGCAAAGTAGCAGGCTTTCCACGCGGCAAATAAATATCAGGATCGAACCGCCGCACGATAATATTCTTATCGTGCTCGGTTTCGGGCTGAACTAAAGACTCATTAAACTTCACCAAATAATCAGTCTTGTACAAATCTTTCTTCAACATAGAAGTAAAAACGCAGACTTCGTGACCTTGTTCAGCCAAATACGTGGCCAGCTCGCTCATGTGCATTTCTATACCTCCGGTAAATGGAAGATAGAAAGGGTAGGTGAGGCAAATCTTCACAAATCATCACCATCTTTAGCGTGCGGTTTTATTATTAGACTATTCTTTTATTGTTTTCTATTTGCGCTTTAGATCAGCCTATTGTGGTTGGCTAAAAAGTAATTTATGAATTTAGAATCCGCTTTTCGACGCTAATAAGTCGATGAAGGCAACGTGGGTTACGGCTGTGGTTGTGCCGCTTTCTTCGTGGATTTTGGATACTGGTCAAAATAAAACCTTTACGGCTGTAGCTGATGGCGGTTCAGGTTCTTACAAAGGCTATAATTGGTACGAAGGTGGTCTGCTCAGGCTAATCAAACTGCGTCAACGTTCAATTATTATGCTGGTTCTTCGGATTCTTACTACATTACTGTAGTTGTTACAGACCGTCTTGGCGTAACTTCACCTCAGTCTATTGTTGCTTCGGTTACAGTGAGTGCTTCGCCGACAGTAAGTACAGTTCCTGTTGGTCCGCTAAGTTTGGATGTGGGTCAGATTCGGGCTTTTACGCCGACGGCTAGCGGCGGGTTTTGGTTCTCTGTCTTATCAGTGGTACTTGGGCGGCTCTGCTGTTTCTGGCGCGACAAGTTCGACTTATTCTTTCAGCTGGTCAGTTGGTTTGCTTGGGAATAAACCGAAGTTCCTACTTGAATGCGATTAAGAGTTTCTTAAAACATAGATCAAGGAATGCTATAAAGCACTATGTGGTAGATTGTAGTTCCGCGTATTTGTAACTCAATCAAATACTAGATTCCTTTTCTCAAAGTAAGTTTTCATTTCGGGCAAGCTAGCGCGCTGAGCAGTGCTGATTCTCAACTTCAGCTGCAATTAGCATGGCCATATCCATCTAAATGGGCACGAATAAACCCAACGCAATCGGCCATTACTCTAAAACAAAAAAGAAATGAGAAAAAAAATACCCTTTTCTTACTAGTCAATCGATAAATCGAACATGATATTTTGAGTCCAGTCAACAAGGCGAAAGGCGGAAAGTAGCCAATCACCGACTGCGGTTCATTATACTTGTGGACAAGGAAGTGCTTCGCATAGCCGTACCAAAGATTTCTTTTCCATATCGCCTTGAATGTTTGTGGGGGATGCTTTTTGTAGAGCTTTGCTGAACTGTTAATTGACAACGTCCATCCTGCCTCTCTTATCCTTCGCGAAACGTCTATATCTTCCCCTGCGCCTTTAATTTGAATATCAAATCCACCTACACTTTTTAAAGCTTTAAGTCGAAAAATAGCGCCTCCAGTCCCAATTACTTTTGGTTTCGGTGAGGTAAGCAGACCCTCATATAGAATTATATCAAATATTGTCGCCGCAGGGGGACCTTGAACATTGACACTTTTGGCTGCACCCACATTTGGGTTTTTTTCCATAAACTCCACCTGATTCCTAACGAAGTCATTCGAAAGTGCAAGATCGTCGTCCACCCACACTATGTAATCACCTTCAGCATTCTCTACTGCGATTTGCCTAGTTTCTCCAAGCCCTTTGCCTTTGCTGGAGGTAACAAAAGTTTTAATATCGGTTTCTTGGGCAAACTTCATCGCGAGCGATAAAGTGTTGTCACTACTACCGTTATCAACTATTACCAGCTTCATTAATTCGTGTGGATAATCTTGAATAGAAACACTGTTAAAGGCAATTTTTACGATTTTTTCCCCATTCTTAACGCATAATCCTATGGTTACTTTGGTGCTCATTTTAATCATCTCAACGTATTTCTTGGAATAGTGAATTTGGAACAGAGATGTTTAGTGCTCTGTCCTGATTTAACGTATCTAAATTCCAGTATATAATGTATGGTAAATCTAACTTAGTTTGATTTGAGCAGTGCGCCTCCTCAACTAATTGCTATAATTTGAGTTAGCCGCATTTCAAAACTTAAACCAAACTTTTCAAAGCTTGTTAAGTTAGCTTTGCAAAGCTTTTGGTAAAGTTGACAAATTCGCTAATGGATTTTTCAAAAAGCTATAAAATAGATCAAGAGCTAAGGGCTACAAAAATTCAGGGAGAGAGAGAGAAATGAAAAACCACAATTCGAACGAACTAAACTTCATAAACCTTAGGAAGCTGAAAAAACCCGCAGTATTATGTCTCGGCACCCTCTTTGTTATAAGCATGCTGTTGCTTTGCTTATTTTCTGCAGCTCAAGCCGCACCTGTAAATCATCGCGGGTATTGGGGGTCACCTACTCCTACGCCAACACCAACCTCAACGCCAAAACCCACTCCTAGCCCAACACCAACAACAACACCCACCCCGACAACAACATATTCCTACACCATGACTATTTCAGGATCAAACTACCAAATACTAAACTCCGCCAACGCCATAATAAAATCAAGCACAAGCAGCAGCACAGCATTCAACTACCTACTAGGACCATCCGGCATAGCACCAGCCGGAAGCACCATCAACGTCGAAGCCGGCGCCTACACCGTAGACTCAACATGGAACATCAAC
>JBEKVK010000213.1:0-4960 GCA_049514075.1 Bathyarchaeia archaeon
GTAAAAAAGCCACATATCCCTCCAGCAGTACTTGAGACGCCTTTGGTCACGGTTAAATTCGTTACAAGATTCGCAGGCATTTGGCTTTCAAGGTTTGAGAGTTGGTTAGTAAGATTTGCTGTCTCAGTGTTTAGAGAAGCAATCTTAGAGTTATCACTATTAACTATTACTTTATAATAAAAAGCTGTGCCAGCAATCGAACTTACAAAGAGTACAGCTATCAAAACTGATATAACTGCTATTTTTTTGTTCATTCTACCTCTGTTCCGTGCGACATGTATTCGCCTTATTTTAGTTGTGCTGATTTAGCTTTTTAAACTATCTTTTAGAACATGGAAACCTCAGAGGAGTAGAGGGACTATACACCCAATCGTGGGAAAAGGTCTAACTTAGCTTAACCATTTGTTTGATTCCAGTAAATTATATGCTGATATTTGCCAGTAGTCGGGAAGTTAGGGTCATTGTAGACGATGTCAAGTTTTGAACCATATTTGGCAGTTGACGACTGTATAGAATTCCATATTTGTTGCGATTTGTTGTCAGCTTGCCATATACCCCATATAGTGTCTGTGGGGCTTCGCATGCCCCAACCGTAACTTGAAGGCAAAACCAACGCATCCTGCCCTACTACATTGTTGGTATCCTTTGGGTTTTGCACAACATCAGTCCAGAACTTCTGCAATGTGGCAAATTGCTCATCCTGCAATAGTCCGGTGCCATTACCACTAGGAGAATAGTTGAACACGACGGCGTATTCAGCTCCATTTTCATAGGTCTGCCGCAACTCATCGTAAATTTGGGCGACGTTTTGCAGGGTAATGCTTGTTCGATTAGCCCACTCTATCATTGTGCCCCAACTCTTATTTTGCACGTCGGCGGCACCCCTAACTAAAGCTAAAGTCTGGGCGTCGGTTTGTGTTCCAAATAACTCAGCAAAAACAGTATTATAGCCACCTTGATAGTCAAACCAGTAAAGCCCGTAGTCTGAAGTAAAAAGATTGACGGTCGATTGATTGCCAATAGAGCTCAGTGTGTTCTGTTCAGTGTTCACAAAGTCGTTTGCTGCTTCAGCATAGGTTTGAACTGGATTTGACTCCCTGAGTTGTTGGTAAGGTTCAAATTGAGAAATGTTTCCTTCATCAGTCACGTATGTACCGTTTTCACACTGCACGGTGCCATCCGGGAAATAGTTCAGCGGTCCAATTTCTGAGGTGTCATTGTTGAACGTGCAGTTAATTGTCCCGTTCGTGTAATAAGTCAAAGATGTTGAAGTACATATGAAGTTTAACTGAGTGGGAATAATACCCTCAATGATTGTTCCATTTGACGAGGAAATAGTCGTAGGTGCTGGAAGCGGCGTTACAATCGTACTGGTGCTGTTTGTTTGTATTGTGGTTGAGGTTTGCAGATTGATTGTTCCTGAGGGTTCAAACGAGATGGTTTCGGAAGTGTTGTTTGATCCTTCTGAGAAATCATTTGATACCCAAATCGTTCCGTCTGTGTTCTTGGAGATGAATTTCTGGTCATTTGCAGTTATGTTGCCAACGCCGTTATTATTAAACGACATTTGGGAATCAAGCATAGTGCCTCCGGGTTCATCCTGATAGTACAGCCCCAAAAAATGGCTGCCCCAGCGAGCTTTAGCAAGGTTGAGCAAAGACACACAAGTACTAAGGTCACCACTTTTACCATAATACAATATTATGTTTAATCCTGCGTTAACGGCGTAATCACCAATCTGTTCTGTAGCAGTTATGTTCTGCATCAATGGACCAGACTGCAAAACAAACAGGTTAGTGTACCCCTTGACTTTATCAATCAGCTGCTCTGCATCTGTTACTGAGTCGCCGCAAAATGTAACCCCCACGTAAAATGGCTTCTTAGCTACAGCATGAATGGAAGAAGGCAGGTAATAATAATCTTCCATAGCGGCAAACGATGAAACAGCAATAACGGTGATTATCACAAGCGATAAAACTATTGCTAATCGTTTTTTCACATTAACTCTCCTGCTCTTGCAAATTTACCGTTAACTTCTCGCTATCAATGCTGGGCATTACTTAATTCTACATGTTAGAACATAGCAAACCTAAGAAGTTTATCGCTTGTCTACCAAACTGGACTAAGCATTCATTGAGGTTCTCGTTGGTCTACAAAAGAGGGATTAAATATTCTTTCAGTATTGACTTGGCATAGGAAGAGCGAACATGGAAGACGAAAGGCAGGTTGAGCAAGACAGGCAACGGGCAGAAGTGTTTGATGCTCTTGGTCACCCCACAAGGATTCTAATTCTTAAAGTTTTAAATGAAGGGTCTCTTGGGTTCGCTGACTTGAAGAAGAAAACGGGCTTTGAAAGCAGTGGACACCTGCAACACCACTTAACCAAACTCAACGGCTTGATAAAGACAGAAGAATATGGGAAGTATTGCCTTTCAGACCAAGGAAAAGACGCCTTGTTGACAGTTCAGACAGTAGAGAATGCATCGCCTGAAAAGCAGGTAAAAGTGAAAGGACATAACCGCTTTAAGATAACCATAAAACCAGTTGCTTTCGTGCTTGTGGCTCTTTTGATTGTAAGTTCAGCCGTTGCCTTGTTAGAGTATAATCAAGCCGTAGGTTTTCGAAAGGAAAATTCCTTTTTCAACGGAGTAAATCCAGAAGCCGCCGCATACTATAATCAGTTTGGAAACGTAGTGCCAAATACAAGTACCAACTCTTCATTTGCACCGCCAGGTACCAAGCACTCATAATAGGCTTAGAAGCTGACGGCTGGAGCAGAACGTCGCTACAGGGCTTCACAGTGTATATCACTCTTATGCCTTGGGAAACGGAAGCCAACTCTACCGGTGGAGGAGTCCCCGCTAATGACCAGATAAACGGAGGAGCTATGACAAGCCCACCTGCAAATTACTCAGACGTATACAGCAATGGCTTAATCTACCGATATGTTTGGCAAATAGACATCCAAAAAACAGGCACAGTAGATATACCGCCTTATGACTTAATCCTCGTCGACGCTTCAACAGGGCAGACACTTCCAAATCTGCCAGTTTTTTAGTTCACTTTATTTTCAAGTGACTAAGCAAAAGAACATTAGTCAAGCTCCATTTTCCATAAATATTTCCATATTAAGGTTTGCTTAGTCAGTTTAGGTTCCTACAATCCCACTTTAGTATATGGTTCAAACTTCCTTTTTTCACGAAAAAACAGAAGACAAGGATTAATTGAGCAAGCTGCTTCGTTGAAATAATGCATTGGAAAGTTTTACTGCTGTTTGTGGTTTAGACAGTTATCAGTTAAAACAGTTTTTATTTCGTTCGAGTAACTACTGGGATTATTGTTGGAGAGGTGTGGGATATGGCAGAACAACGTAACAATCAGTCAGAGTTTAGTTTTGAATTGGAGGAATTAAGTACAAAGTTTGCAGGTATAAAAGAACCTGTAAAGAAAGTTTAGTTTGTTTTCTAATAAAGACAGGCTAATACCCTCTTTCTTACTTTTCTAACTAAAATATTTACATGAAAAGAAACGCCATATTGGTTTAGTTTCCACCAATCCTTCGTTTGGAAAGATTCAATAATTCTTTGATTGGCTAAGTTGCCAAAGAAGGATTCATAGTGATTTTTTCTTTCTCCGTTCAAGTCTCTTTATTGTACAGCAACTTATTTTCTATTTGAGGAGGTTGTACCTTGACCAAAATAGAATCAAAGCCAGAATCCTTTCTTTAATAATGAACCAATTTCCTTTACTATAACACATTTTGGATTTTCTTTCCTGTTTACGTTTTTGGATTTGAAAATCCAATTAGACGTTTTCCGAGAAATGATTTGGTGATTGTATTTTGGTTCTGGGCTTTTTCACTTGTGTCCTTCTGGAAACTCCGAGTTACGCTCTGGAAACTAGAGGTATGGAGTAAGTGAGTACGCCCGACAAAGGCGTTTCAGCTAAAATTTCAGGACGTTAGACAATCTATTGGTATATGGGAACTGGAGATAGTTGCATACGAGTCTAATTGAAAAGCCTAATATATGAAAGCAATACAAAGAACAATTTTGGGGTAGTGAGAATGCAAAGTCAAAAAATTCTTTTTAACCAAAATGGAAATTCCAAAGCTGCAAAAACAATTCAAGACAAAGTTTCAGATTTTTCGGACAGCTACCACTTAATTAAAAGGAAAATTATTGGCGGATCAGTTAAGCTTGATGAGAAAGCATTTAGGGAAAACGTGGCGACCTTAATGCCCGCGTTTGGCATGACACGGAGAGGGGTCTTTCACGGAATAAACTGCAAGAGCGTTGTGCTGGATGTATGCTGGAAACAGTTTGGAAAAGAATTTGAGGCGCTCAAGATAGAGATAAACAAAAACTCTTCTATTAGAAGTCGTGCAATTCTTGAGGTTCGAAAGGAAATTATCGGAGTAACCGCAGACCTATTTGACAGACTAGAATGGACGGAAACAAGTGGCAGCGATATAGGAAGGGTTGGAGCGAGCAAGATGCTTTTCTCTATTTTTCCTGAAATAGCTCTTCCGGTCGACAATTCTGAATGGGACAACGTTTTCAGAACACATGATTATGGAAAGATACTACAAAGGATGGTGGATGAAATTAGATTGTGGGAAGACAAGTCTAAGGTGCATTTGGATATTTTAGACACGAATACCCCCACAACGCTTCCTTCAATTTACAATGTAATGGCTATGGATGCACGACCACCTAAAACGGAGAAAAAAAGCTAATAGAATACTTTTATGTTCTATTCTATTTAGAATTAAGAAAATAGGCACGAAGATAACGAAGTTTACTGTCAATTACAAATGGACAGATAACCCAAACGTATGAAGCGGAAAGACTTCAACACTCAACCAAAGTGTACAAAAGTCATAGGAGAGAAAACAATTGGCAACATTAAATTGGACAGCCGTTGACTCAGATGGAAGCCTCTTTTCAAGGGGAAAACA
>JBEKVK010000214.1:0-2713 GCA_049514075.1 Bathyarchaeia archaeon
GATGCATAAGAGTTAGCAATCAAGCCGGTTCCGACATATGGGACACCACAGTTAATTGTACCTACGTCAACGGGAACTTTGAAAACAGTCTCCAGGATTTTTCTTTCCTCATCCTTCAGCAGCGGGTGAGCAAGCACTCCCTTGTTGGTTGCCACAGCCAACGAGCCAACATATGGCAATGCAGCTATTTCCGTCGGCACCACTTCGACGCCGAGTGTTTCGCTGATTTTCTTGATTTCAGCCTCTTTGAAACGCGGATCGCAGACAGCGCCTTTGTCATTGGCTAAGACTAGGTTGCCGTAAGCGGTCTTCTTAGTTTCCATGATAGTGATTTTTCCTTCGTAAGCTGCTTTGATCTCTACGAGTTCCTCCTCGCGCATATAACTTGGCAGTAGCATGCCATTGGAGTTTGCACAAATCAAAGCCCCTGCCAGAACCGACCCGCCTACTGCTGTGTAAACAAGCTTAGCGTTAAGCCAATCGGCGATTTCTTGGGCTTTTTCTCTCGGCACCATGCGCGGAATCATCACTATGTTTTCGGTTGCCATCGAATAGACGCCGATGCTTGGGCTTCCGACTATGCTGGATAAGTAAACAGTCAAGAACTAATTTCTCCTTGGAAGACTCACAGTGTCGATGTTTCATGCAAACCCCCTATTTTAGATTGCGGTGACATCAACATTTTCCAAAAGAAATAGATAAAAAAAGAAGAAATGGAGGGAAGTTTATTTCATAATTGCTTTGAGATCTTCGTCAGGCGTCTTTATGGGCATGATGTTGAATTTTTCGACCAGCACGTTGAGTATGCCCGGCGTTATGAATGCGGGTAAGCTTGGTCCGATACGGATATCTTTTATCCCGAGGTACAGGAGCGACAGCAAGATGGCTACGGCTTTCTGTTCATACCATGATAGCGCCAGCGAAAGCGGCAAGTCATTGATTGACACGCCAAAAGCATCTGCTAACGCTTGCGCTATTTTTACGGCTGAGTAAGCGTCGTTGCATTGCCCAATGTCTAGCAACCGCGGGATTTCGTCGATTGCGCCGAGGTCTTTGTCGAAGAAGCGGAATTTGCCGCATGCCAACGTCAGGATGATGGTGCTTTTAGGTGCTTTTTCAACGAATTCAGTATAGTAGCTTCTGCCGGGTTTTGCTCCGTCGCATCCTCCGACCAAAATGAACCGTTTTATATGCCCGCTTTTAACTGACGCGATAACTTTGTCTGCTACGCTTAGCACTGCGTTTCTGCCGAATCCAACCAGAACGGTTTTGCCTACTGCATCTTCTTGGAAACCCGGTAGCGCGAGGGCTTTTTGGATCACAGGTGAGAAGTCTCTGTCGTTTATGTGTGAGACGCCTGGGTACCCGACAGGTCCTGAAGTGAAGATGTTGTCTGTGTAGCTTTCAATAGGTCTTTGGATGCAGTTTGTCGTCATCAAGATGGAGCCTGGGAATTGAGCGAATTCTTTCTGCTGGTTTTGCCATGCCGTTCCGTAATGTCCAAAGAAGTGCGAGTATTTCTTAAGACCGGGGTAGCCGTGGGTGGGCAGCATTTCGCCGTGGGTGTATACAGTGATGCCTTTGCCTTCGCTCTGCTTCAGGATTGCTTCTAAATCGATGAGGTCGTGACCTGAGACAAGAATCGCTTTGCCTTTCTTGTGTCCAAGGGGCACCTGGGTCGGTGTGGGATGTCCGTAAGTTTCGGTGTTTCCCGCGTCCAGCAACTCCATCGCGCGGACGTTGATTTCTCCGCATTTAAAAACTAAAGTTACAAAATCGTTGACTCCTAATGCCGTGTCAAGGGGTGCGGCAAGTCCTTGATTGATGAAGTCGAAGACTTTATCGTCTTTTTTGCCGAGAAGTGCAGCGTGAAAAGTGTAGGCGGCAACTCCTTTTAGCCCATAGGTGAGCAGCCACTGAAGCGAGTGAAGGTCAGCGTTGACGACGGGGTCAGAATTTATTCCGTATTTTTTGCCTTGCAAAATTAAGCCGGCGGTGGTTTTCTCAAGTACCAGGTTGAATTTGGAGTTCACTTTGCCTTTTATCGCGTAAAGTCTGGTTCGTAGTTGTTCGTCGCGCTGGGCGGTTTTTCTGATGTAAGCGGCAATGGCTTCAGGGTCGAAGTTTACGTTTGTGAGGGTGGCGAAGAGGGCTTCGCAGGTGAAGAGGTCAGTTTCCGCGTCCCTTACTCCTGCAGCTTTGGCCTCGGTTGAAAGTTGCCCCAGCCCGCGGAGCATGTAGACAAGCAGGTCTTGAAGTGCAGCCACGTCGGGGGTTTTTCCGCAGACGCCTGCAACCGTGCAGCCTTGCCCTTTGGCTGTTTGTTCACATTGATAACAGAACATTTGATTTTGACTCATATTTTTTCCCTGTCAACATATGGCGGCATCCCATTTAGTCATTGTCCCGAATATTTTAGGGATTTCAAAACTTAGTAAAATCCACGCCCAGCCGCTTGGACAATTTAGGCAAATCGTTCAAAACGTAAACGAAGGCGTAACCCATCCAGCCAGCCCACCGCTTCTCCGCAATCTCCCTCAAAGCTGGGATAGCCTCCCTCGGGTCACCGGGTTTTTCGCCGTTGAAAAGGACGCTAAAAATTTTTGCGCTCCAAACATCCAGCGGAAAACCCATCCGCGGCATCACAAGCTCCGCCGAGTAATCACCGATTCCTCGTAAGCTAAGAATCGTTTTCCTCGCCTCTTGAGGCGGA
>JBEKVK010000215.1:0-2705 GCA_049514075.1 Bathyarchaeia archaeon
TGATCTCTGGGTTATGAGCCCAGCGGGTTAATCCTGGCTACCCCACCCCGCTGTATGTTGTGGCGATTTGTTTTTTGTATCCTATTACGTGATTCGTCAAATATTAATAGTTTCGTTTCGTTGTTCAGCAAAAACATTTTAGTGGCGGCTATACTTCTATGGTGGATTGGTGTTTGCTGATGGATAATGCGTATTTGCGTAAGCTGTCTGAACCTACGTTGGAGAACCCGATTTTCGTTCAGGGGCTGCCTGGCTTCGGAAACGTCGGGAGGATTGCGGCTCATCTGCTTATAAAGTTCTGCAGCGCCAAGCCTTTCGCTGAGCTGTATTCGCCTAGTTTTCCCGATTACGTCTCCATTTCCTCCAAGGGCATAGCGCATCTGCCCCGCTACGAGTTTTATTATGCGCCTCTTGAAAAGAACAACTTGGTTATCATGACTGGTGAAATTCAGCCTTCGTTTGATGATGTGGTTGCTCACTACGAGGTCTGCGAACAAGTGATTGATTTCGTGGCTTCTTTAGGCTGCCGTTTCATCATAACCATGGGTGGCATCCCGATTACTGAAGAGAAAGCCCAGGTTTACATCGCCGCAACTTCACCACGGTTGGCAAGGGAGTTTATGGAAAAAGGCGCGGTTATCTACAGTAAAGGCAGAATCGTCGGAGGCACAGGGCTTACTTTGGCGATGGCTAAAGAGCGGCAGCTTGAAGGGGTCAGTTTACTTGGGACAACGACGGGGTTTAGGGCGGATCGCGAGGCAGGATTCCTCGTTTTCAAGTTTTTAATGAAGACATTAGGAAAAGAGATAAAAGAAGGTTTAGTAGAAAACAATGCACCAGAAGAAGAGTAAGTTGGGTGTTGAATGATGGAAAATGAAAACTTGAAGGTTACAGGTATATACAGTAAGTTCTGGAGAGTAACTTTAGTTATTTTTTCAATGCTTCTAATCTTTGTCGGTCCAACTTACATACCGCTCCTGTTGACTAAGGTAAAAGTAGGTTACATCTCTTCAATCAGCGTCGGCTTTGTCCTCTTCATAGCGGGTTTAGGGTTAATGATGTTTCTAATCCGAAAGAAGCTTATAACAGTCTAAGTTTGCCTCAGATACCCTAGGGTGCATCATCAAATCAGCGGTTTAGGTTCTTCATCGGCAAGCTTCTATAGACCGCACCTGTTTTATTTAGCTATTCATTGAGCCTTCAGAAGGAACAAGACTGATTTTCAATACTTTTCTTCAATACATAAGACATATTAAATATGCACATTGAAGTAGCCTGTATGCAGGAAAACCGTCGACCACCTTATCCTATGCCTAAACAGAGAAATGACGCGGCAAAGAGAACAACAATTATTCTTGAAAAGCACGAACGCGAATTCATTGAATCATTAATTGCAGAAGGGAAAGAGTCAGGAATTAAACCGCTCATCTCCAAAATGCTCGAAATATACAAAAGCATGATGATTTACGACTGGCATTTCCCAGGTGAATATTACTGTGGAATAAGCCGCATGGCATTTGTAAACGTTGAATTATTCAACCTGTTAACCCAACAGATACCCAAGGACCAATGGCGTAACATGGGTCGACAAATGGGTGATGCGCTAAATGTTTCAATTGGGTCCACGCTAGGAGTTGACTCAAGTGAACAGGCAAATTGGGAAAAAGTCTTCGAAAGACTAAAAACCCAAGGCTTCGGAGACTTCTACTTGAAAGACAAGTTCCTTCTTCTCAAAACTCCATTCATTAACGAATGCGAAATTTGGAAAGGCATATTGGAGGGCTTGCTATGCGTCGAGTTGGAAACAAGAAACTCTGTGCCGCCGCTAGTTTTTGTAATAAAGAAACATAAGCAGACTCAAGTTTAGCCTAACTTGTCTTTTTGACAGGTTAAATATTAGGAAACGATTTATTAAGAAGACACAGTATTCAGGTGTCTTTCAGTGGTATATGATGAGGGATTGCGTTCATACAAGGCGATTGCGTTCATTAGCAGCAATCCAAACTGCGTAACTTCCAAAACCAAAAACTACTTGTTATTATGTGCCCTCATTCAAAGTGCCATTTTGTCAAAGCAAAAAGCCCTTAGTGGTTTCTCTAAAAAATTAGGTGAAAAATTATGGATAAAATAAAATTTGCTATTCCGAAAGGCTCCTTAGAAAAAGCTACAGCAGAATTCTTCTCTAAATCAGGCTTTAAAATCGGCGGAACAGAACGAACATACCGCCCAAGCATAAACGACCCTCAAATAGAACTTAAGGTTCTCAGACCCCAAGAAATCCCCGTCTTTGTCAGCGAAGGCTTACAGGACCTAGGCATAACAGGAGAAGATTGGGTAAAAGAAAACCGCGCAGATGTTGAAGTCCTGCTGAATTTAGAATACGGAAAAATCAGGCTTGTAATCGCTGTCCCAAAAACCTGTGAAGACGTCACAATGGGCGAATTCATGGAGTCCATATGGAGCCAAGGCAAAAACTTCCGAATTAGCACAGAATACCTTAACATAGCTTCGGAGTATCTGAAAAGCACATCTCAATACAAGAAGCGTTTCGGCGCCGCAGATCCTATGCTTGTAACGCCTTGGTGGAAAAAAGGCGACAACCCGAAAGCCAAAATCTTCTTGTCTTTTGGCGCTACCGAGGCGAAACCGCCGGAAAACTCCGATGCCATTATGGATGTAACGGAAACAGGCACAACAATTGAAGC
>JBEKVK010000216.1:0-2626 GCA_049514075.1 Bathyarchaeia archaeon
CACCAAAAACAGCCAGTTCTTGCTTGCCGAATAATGTAACTTCCACTTTGCTGCTTTTCGCAATTGTCGAGTGGGGCGGAACTATGGCATAGCCATTTGATTTAACGATGGTTGACAGCGCGCTTGAGCCGCCCTCAACCGGTTCTGCCAAGAACTTGCCTTCGCTTTGGGTCAGTTTAAGGAGTTGGAACCTGAATTGCGGTCCAGAATCCAATGTTTCAGTTAGTTCAGCTTTTAGGCGCGGCTGCATTCCCGTTTCTTTTAAGCCAGTGTATAGGCTGATTAGGGGCGCTGCAAAAAGGTAGAAGCCTGCAATGCATGATCCGATGTGCCCAGGCAACATGATTACGGGTTTACCGTTAACTGCGCCAAAGCCTGAAACCGCTCCGGGACGAAGTAGTATCCCCTGAACAATAACACCTGGTTTCCCAAGAGAATTCACCGCGTCTGGAACAAAATCTTTCACTCCCACCGAAGAACCGCCAATAGTAACGACAATATCCGCCTGCGCCAAAGCTTCACTAATTTTAGCTGTAACCTTGTCCAAAGAATCGGGCATGATTCCCAACATTTGAGCCGATGCGCCAAGTTCAGAAGCTAAACCTGCAACGACAAGCGCGTAGTTGTTGGCAATTTTTTCTGGATTCTTTTGGCATTGACGAATTAACTCGTCTCCACCAGATAAGATAGCTACCGTTGGCTTTTTGAAAACTTCAGCCTCCTTCAACCCGATGGAAGCGAGCAAACCAACGTCTTGCGGCCTAAGAACCTTCCCTTTTCCATTAATCAAATCGCCCTTCTTGACGTCGTCGCCCAATGGAATTATTCCCTCTCCTACCTTGATAGGTCGCAAAATTTGAATTTGGTCGCCGCTTAGGCGGGTTTCCTCCACTTTTACAGTTGAATCTGCACCTTTAGGGATTGGAGCGCCGCAGGCAACGTAAACGGCTTGTCCGGCCCCTACGGTTAAGGCGGGTGGATAGTCAACAGGGAATAATTTGCCAATAATCTTGAAAGTTGCGGGTGAGTTAACAGAGGCCTCTTTGGTTTCTTGCGTGCTGATTGCATAGCCATCTATGAATGTCTTGTCATAAGCGGGGATGTTGACTTCAGAAAAGACATCTTTCGCTAAAACTCTGCCTAATGCATCGGTTAAGAGGATGATCTCGCTGTGAGTTTTATTTTTGCGTACAGCTTCAAGGAGCTTCTTTTGAGCTTCTATGGGGTTGCCGCGTTTTGGCATTCTCTTGATGTCGGGTCTTTTCACTTTAAGCACCTACAAAATTATTCTTTCTGCGCCCGTGTAAACGTTCATTCGGGTTCCTCGGACAAAGCCAGCGAGCGCAATATTGGCTTTTTCAGCCGACGAGATGCCCGAATTCAGGACCGCAGCCACTGAAGCTACGATTGGCAAGCCGACTTTTGCTGCCTTGTAAATCATGTCGCCAGGTACTCGACCAGTGATAATCATGAAGCATTGGCTAAAATCCACCCGGCTTAAGGATGCCTCCCCAATAACTTTGTCAACCGTGTTATGACGTCCAACGTCCTCGGAGAAAGCAACCATTGTCCCGTCCGCCTTGAAAATGCCCGAGTCATGGAGCCCTCCCGTTTCTTTGAAGCCTTTAGCTTTACTGTTCATCTGTTTTATGCAATCAAGAATTATTTGCGCTTTTACCTTTAGCGACGAATTCACAACGGGTATTCTTTCGTCATGTTGATATGGAGATGTGCTGGCTTTGATCAGCGGGATTATGCGGGTACTGCGCCGCGAGTTTTTCATTCGCTCAGCCAAATCAACGTTTGCCTTCACGTTAATCTGGCAACGATGTTCTTTTTCGTCACTGCTCAAGGATTCGATTTCATCAACTGAGTGCAGAATATCTTCCGCAAGCAAGTACCCGACGGCAAGCTCTTTGAATTGCGAAGGAGAACACCAAATTACAAACATGTAAGCATCGTTAAGTGAGATTTGAAGGGGCACTTCTTCGGCAACCCAGTCCTTTGTCTTCTCTGATTTTCCAGCTGACAAATCTAGTCTCACCATATCAACCTGACGCATAACTTGCCCTCATGCTTTGTTGTGTTTTGAGCTCAGCGCCGTTGATAAGGCATTCGGCTATCAAGCATGCCCAAGAAACAGGCACATTGAGCGTTAATTCACTTTTTTCAAACAAACAAAAAATTGAAAAGACTGATGATAGAAAAATTATAGGTATTTTTCGTATGTTTTTAGCTGCGGATTGTTGGTTTTGTTGACGAATAGTTTGCCTGTGCCGTGTTCTGCTAGGTCGCCCAAGAATACATAGAAGGGTCCCGTAACGCTTTGGGTGTCATCGATTTTGACTTTGGGTTTGACGCTGTCAATGGTGAATCCAGGCATTACTTCTTGGATTGTGCCTGTTATGACTATTTTGCCGCCAGTCATTAATGCGCCTGCGCGGTTGTCACATTCCTTGTCCACGAGAATTGCACCATCGCTCATGTGGTAGCCCAGGAATCTTCCTGCGCCGCCTTTGATTTTTAGTACGCCTCCATGCAGGTAGCATCCGACGTCGCTGCCGACTTTGCCGTCAACAACAATCAAACCGCCTTTCATGCCTGTGGCTGTGCCGCGGTATGGAGA
>JBEKVK010000217.1:0-2607 GCA_049514075.1 Bathyarchaeia archaeon
AACAAGCGATTGAGAAAGAGTTTAGGGAGCATATTAATGAGAAACTAGAGTTTGGATGAAGCTGAGCTTGTTTAAAGGGCTTTTGCTTCTTTCTCGAGATCTTGAAGTTTTTCTGTCTCACCTAAGACTATCAAAGTGTCATTTTCTAATAAGGTGAAAGTATGTTCAAAAATGTTAGTATACACCTTGCCATCACGAACTACACCAACAATAGCAGCAAATTTTGAGACCTCTTGTAGCCCTTTACCGATAAGTTTGGAAGATTTGAAAATCGAGAATTCGGCTATTTCCTTGGTTCCTATTTTCTCCGAAAATACAACTCCAACTAGATCTTTAGTAACAGCTGATAGTGCCAGCAAATGGCCAACCGTAACAGAGGCTGGTATAACCATGTCGGCGCCAGCGTTCTTGGCGGTTTCTGTCAAGGTTTGATCATGAACTACGGTGATTATTCTTATATCTGGACGCATTTTTCTTGCACTAAGAATTATCAGCATGTTATCAGCGTCTTTTTCGTGAGCCACGATGATCATAGATGCCCTTTCTATTCCAGCAGCTTTCAACGCGACAATAGGTTGGGTTTCGTATTCAAGCACAGCGAAGATATCGTTCTTTATCAAGTCGTTATAGACATTTGGGTCTTTCGTTATGATGACATAGTCAAACCCTAAGTCATCCAACTTCTCAGTTACGTACCTGCCGAGATGACTATATCCAAAGACAATGGCGTGTTTTTTTAACTTTTTAATCAGTTGTTTCTCTGCCTCGCTTTTGGCGAGGTTCCCGTTGATTACTGTGCTTACACTGCCTTGCAATATGGATGCACCTGCCCCTACAGATACGATAATCATGATTATTAAGAGCACCGCTTCACCTTGATTCAACGTGAAGAAGTTACCGCCGTTGGGAACATATAGTCCAATGGTTGTAATGGTTGAAACTGAGGCAAGAAAAGAATTGATAAAGGGAAGATGGTTATAGTAGGAGAAAATAATCGCTCCAAAGAGAAACATCATTGATAACAGGATGACTTGGCGGTAAATTGCTTTGGCTAAAACTATTGGACCATAAAATGCTTGATAGACCGTAAAGCTGAACCTGCGACTTTGCTTCTTGATTCTTCGTCTTATAGGCTTATTAGCAAGAAATTCATCTGTCGCGTTCATTCAGTCTTGGTTCCTTCCGCCTTAATAACAACTTGATTTATTTTCGTGGCTCTTTCTTCTGGAAATGTAACATATGCTTCAGCCAAATATTTTTTTTCCACTTTGATAAGAGCGTTTCCAACTATTAAAGCCAAGATATTGTCAAGCTATCGATCAAATGTTTTTTCACTCTTAAAGAACACCTAGTTTTAAGCTCATTTCTTGCGGTAAATAGTGCTATGATCCCCAGCCAGCCCTGTGTGGGCTGAATGGATCACTTAATTTGCTTTTAAGTGGTTCATTGACTTTTTACGCTTTTCGTTTACAGTTATCAAAAGCGACCCCAACAAGGGTTCGAATTCTTAACTTGAAGACGCAGAGCTTTTTTGGGTTTAGCCCATGGTTTGGAGCCGCGGGTTCTTTTTTTGTGTCTGAACCTGTAAGAACTGCCGAATTTAACCTGTTTTTTAAAGTCCCCAGCTTTGCGCGGCGGTTTGGTGTGGCGGTTCTTTCTCATGTTTCTTCTTTTTCTTGTCGGTAACCTTAAACCTGTTGATTTTTACGGTTGTGCCTTCAACGGATACCCAGTGAGTGCCGTTTAGGTCTCGGTGGTAAACAAACTTGTTCACTACATTCTCCAGTTCCTGCACAGAAACCTTTTTTGAATTCACCGCTACCCTGTCCTCAACCTGGGAAACGGGAACTTTGAGGTGCAATTGCAGAAAGCCGGTCAAGTTTTCTTGTTCGTTTTGCAAATCACCTAAATCTACTTTGAGTTCCGTTCGAGATTTATTTTTGTGTCCAAAAAGCAAAAGTGCTTCCTCCAAAAGGGTAAGCTATTTTGATATTAAAAAAGCTTAAGCAGCGCACTTGGTTGGATCTAATAGAATTGCTTCAAAGGGTTTTGTGGGTCCGTAGCTAACTTTACAGAAGATGGTACTACAACGCTTCGCCAATCCTTTTCAGATCTTCCCCCTTCAACTTCGGCAACATTGACGCTGTGAATGCGAAGAGCATACTCCATTGATTTGTCCTGAGGATTCTCAAGCTGAAGCATCTGCTTGAGACTTAAGTGTTCAAAGACCCGTCTAATCGGGCGCATTGAATTGCCATGACACGAGATAGCCACGTTGCCCGGATTCCGATGAAGCCACCTTTCAAGCTGAACAATAAATGGCAAAGTGCGGCTTTCAACCATCTTCAGGCTTTCACCTTCGGGAGGCGCAAAATCGTAACCTCGGTGAACTTTGGCAAACCACTCAGGTTTTTCAGCAGCAATCTCGATCTTGCTTTCGCCCTGCAACGTACCATAACAACGTTCAATCAAACGGTCGTCCACGAAAACTGGAACATTGAGGTGAGGTTTAAGGACAATATCAAGGGTTCTTTTAGCTCTCAAAAGATGTGACGTAAACGCGTAGTCAATTTTTTCTTGTTCCAACTGTTGAGCAACCTCTTTTGC
>JBEKVK010000218.1:0-2592 GCA_049514075.1 Bathyarchaeia archaeon
TGTGCCAATGCAATGCCCGCAATAAGCAAATCGTTTTCATTTACCATTCTTCCAGAATCTTGTAACTCTTCAAAAAGGATGGCGGCTTTTTTAGCGGCCTCTCTGTCGAAAGAGCAAACGGTCACGCCAGACAGAAATCTTTCAGCAGCTTGTTTCTTTATTTTAGTCTTGTGCCGTAGCAACTCATATTCGGTTATAGTTGTGGTTTTGACTTCTTCTTTATTCAAGATTTCTTTTACTATATCAACAATTCTTTGGTCGCCAGCTAAAAAATCTATTATGACACTCGTGTCTAGAAATGTCACTAAAATGTCCTTCCGTAATTTGCTTCTCTCTCGGCAGCTATTTGTTGCTTTAATCGCTCAAGCGCTTGCTTATCATCCTTTAAGATACCTGCCAAGCTCATGATGTCTACTTTTTCTTCCTTGGGGCAGAGGTTTTCCTTGATTACCTCTGAAAAACTTTTTTTACCTTTTCGTTTTAGAAGAAGTTCGTAGACTTCGTTTGAAACGGAAATTTGTCTTGCCATCTATCATCAATACATAATGTATACATACACATTGATAAATTTAGCCCCAAGTCTGCATTACGTCGCGGATAGCCTAATGCCTGAACGCGATAAAAACAGAAAGCTACTTCTTTGAAAAAGTGGGTGAAAGGCTTAAGTAGTACTTTTGTTTAAGCTGTACTTACGAGTATGTATGACTAGTAATGAAGTTGTAGTTACGAGAAAGGGACAGGTTACTATACCTGTGGAGATACGGAGAAAGCTTGGTATCGAAGAAAGCTCCAAAGTGGAAATTATAGAGCAAGAAGGCATAATTATGATAAAGAAATGTCCAAGCATTTTTGATTTGGCTGGAAGTGGTGCTGGAAAGGGCAATGTTGATGAGTTAAAAAGGACGCTGGATCAGATGAGGAACGAAGATGCCTGAAAGGCGCTTGTATGACACGCGCTTCTTTGTTGAGTACTTCTATTCGGAAGATAAAGAACTTTTGAGGAAACTCAAGGAAGAGTTAAGGTTAGTTAAAGAGAGGCTGGTTTCATCTTTGACGGTTCATGAGATGCACCGCATCAATTGGTTAAGAGAAGGAAAGGACGTTGCAGCATTGAGAAGTAATACAATACACGGAGACTTCAAGATTATCGAAGTGGACTTTGATATAGCAGTGAAAAGCGCAGAGCTAAGGACTAGACACCAGATACCTATGGCTGACAGCGTTATAGCAGCTACAGCTCAAATTCACGAATGCGTTCTTTTTTCAGATGACACTCACTTCAAACAAATACAAAATCTTAAAACGAAATGGTGTTAACTTAACGCTGTTTTGCAAAAGTGTGGCTGCTGGGATTTAACCGCCAGCCTTCCGTGAAGTCATCCTTGGGCTGGAAGTTCAAGCTTGTTAGAAAGACTTTAAAGTTGTTGGCGCACTTCGTTTGGCAGGCTAATCCGATGAATCCAGTTGTCATCTATTCTACTAAAGGTGGTAACACTGAAAAAGTTGCGCTCGAAATCGCCCAAGAATTAAACTGTAACGCAATCAAGATATCGGGAGAATCAGAGTTTTCAACAATATCACTTAAGGATTTTAACCTTGTTTTTATTGGGACCTGGGTTCGGGGTGGGGAACCAAGTCCGGATATGCTCCATTTCTTAAAGCAGCTGAGTTTGGAAGATGGCAACAGGCAGTTTGCTCTCTTTATGACCTGGGCAGGCGGCGGCAAAAGCGATATCTTGACGTTTAACCGAGTAAAACAGCTTCTAGAAGATAAAAATCAAAGGTTACTTAATGACTACTACAAATGTTTCGGCAAGAGCCTTGGTTTAGCAAGGCGTGGGCACCCAAATGCACAAGATTTAGCCGACGCTCGAAAGTGGGCTAAAAAAACGGGCTATTAGGTCTGAATGATTTAGCTTAGCATCTTTTTCTATGTCATCAAATCATTGTGGTTTTGGTCCTCCATTTTGATAAAAAAATATTCTGTTTTAGGTATTGTTCCTGTTTTGGGAACTTGCTTTTTAGAGCAGACAGCGACTTCTATTTTTTGGGATTGGTTTGCTGGTAATAGAATGTGAATGTAGCTACAAAATTCTCTTGGTGCCTGATCTGCAGGCAATGAGCCAAGCTATCGAAAAGCATGTTTTAGAGCACAAAAATAAGGGCACCAACGATGTTGAAGCTATCAAAATTGAAGACACATTGATTTCCCAAGTTTTTGACAAAGCCGCTGAATCGAAAAATTAGAATGGGTTCCGCGAAAGACCTTGACGGACTTTTGGCTATGTGTCTTTCGCTGTCCATCAGGACGTACTTCCTCAACTCGTTTGCCCTGTGCGAGAGCAAACGAAGTGAAATATTAATGCTTCAGTTGCTGTGATTCTGTTACAGTAGCGTTTTATTAAGATATTTACTGTTACTACAACAGTAGCTGAACTTAGATGTTTTTGCATGAGAGGAATTCCTTTTCGGTTTGAGTTTTGATTTCTGATATTTTTTTGAAATCTGCGTCGTCGCTGATTACTGTTGAGTCTTCAAAAAAGGCGGTAGCAGCTATGAAGGAATCTGCAATGGGAATATTGTATTTGCCCT
>JBEKVK010000219.1:0-2575 GCA_049514075.1 Bathyarchaeia archaeon
CAACCAGTGTTCGACTCACTCTACGAACTGGTCGCTGCAGGCGAAGAAACACGCATCGTACTCGAAAAGAGCAAGGCACCAGACTACCGCCAGAAACTCGCTGACGAACTCAAAGAAATGGGCAACAGCGAAATGTGGCGTGCAGGCCAAACCGTCCGCGAGTTGAGACCGGGAAAGCAAAAGAAGCAACAATAAGCTTCTCCCCAATTCTTAATTTTTCAGCAGAAATTTAGGGAATTATCTAATTCTAAAAAAACAAAAAGAGCCCCAAACTTTTAGGGCTAAATTTGGAATCGAAGATTCCAAGTTAGGTACAGGATAGGTTTAGATCCATGACTTAGAACGTACGCTTTTGCAGGAGCAACAAATCGAGTAGATCTCTTGCTCATTTTTTATAACCAGTTCGGTCTCTGCCGTCGACTTACAATTCGGGCAAACATCATTATTCATCATATATTTCATCTCCAATTTACTTTAGGCAGGTGTGACATGAACCAAAAATTTGAGTTTCAGCGTGGCTTATTGCTGTGAACAGTAAGGACACAAAACCAGTTTTTGGATATCTTGTATACGCTGTCGATTAACAGTTATCACTTGCTTGGCTGAAATATATCTGTTTCCCAACCGCAAGCATTTTTCAATGTGAAATCAAGGGATTTTCCAAAAAATCTCTTCCTTCTCCACTTTCTGTGGTAAGCTAATTTTTTATACCTGAAGACAACGCTTCCTAAACAACATGGAGCAAGAAAAATGGATTATCTCCCGGTCGCTGCAATTACTGTTTTCGCAGTAACGCTGTTCCTAATGATCAAGCGCCCCTTTGGCATACACTTGGGTTACGCGGCTGGAATCGGCGCCATCGCTTCGCTAGTTTTGGGCACGGTCAGTTTAGGGCAGGCTGCAAAGTCTTTCCTTGACATCTGGGACGCTGCGCTAGCGTTCCTGGGCATCGTGGCGTTGTCTGTAACGTTGGATGCGATGGGGTTCTTCAAGTGGGCTGCCTTGCGGGTCGTCAAGATGGCTGGAGGCAGCGGCCTGCGACTTTTTTTCTACATTTCTCTTCTCACCGCAGCAGTAAGCATCCTGTTTGCGAATGATAGCGCAGTTTTGATTTTGACCCCAATCGTACTAGAAGTTGTGACTTGCCTAGGCATCGACTCTAAGGGGAAGCTCGCGTATCTCTTCAGTGCAGGCTTAATGGCAGACACAGCCGCTATGCCCCTAATCACCAGCAACCCCATCAACATTTTGAGCGCTGACTTCTTCAAGTACAGCTTTGTCGACCATCTAATCTTCATGGGACCTGTGGCGGTGGCGACGATTCTGAGTAGTTTGCTCTTGTTTTATCTTTTCTTCCGTAAACAAATCCCTACGGCATATGATATGGAATCAACAGACTCCTTAACTGCTGGAAAAGCAGCCATTTCGCCTCTTCTACTTAAGATAAGTTTGGCGACTCTGGTATCAATAGATGTCGGCTACGTGCTGACTTCTTTGAATCGGTTCCCAGTATCCATAGTCATAGGTAGCGGGGCAGTTTTTCTAGTAACGGTTTATTGGTTCACGTTGAAGCGTAAGGGCTCGGTGAACGGCGAGAAGAAAGGGCTCAGAGGGTTGGCAAAGAACATCAGCTGGGACATCGTTCTGTTCATGTTCAGCATCTTCATTGTCGTACAAGGGTTAGAAACTGCCGGCATCACAAACCTGCTTGCCTCGGCACTCGTCGCAACAAGCAAGTTGCCCTCCGCGCTGGGAATCTTTGGTCCAAGCATGGTTGTAACCATTGGAGCCAGCTTCATGAACAATTGGCCCATGACAATCCTTGGGTTGCTGAGCATCCAGCACATTGGAGCAACGGGATCCGCTCTGACGGGCTTGATTTTTAGTAATATTATCGGAAACAATTTGGGACCACACTTCTTCCCTCTCGGATCGTTGGCTATAGTGATTTGGTTGGAAACGATGAAGCGGAAAGGCGTCACCATTAGCCTCAAAGAATACCTCAAAGTGGGCGCCACATTATCGATCGCGCAGGTCGCAGTTGCCTCAGTGGTTCTATGGGCTGAATTGAGCGTGGGATTTCATTTCCTGTAGCCCGAGAATAGAAATGGCAGGACTAAGAGGCATTTAGCTTGTTGATTATTTCTCGATAAGCCTTTAGTGCTTCTTCTTCGTTGAACACATTTTTTATGAGCATGCGTCCGCCGTTAAACAGGCTGACTTCGTACTCTTTGTAGTCAAACATGAGGGCTAAACGGGACTTCAAACTAACTTTAAATTGTTTGTTGACGGCTGGGTAAACCTCTTCAAGGTTGAGCCGCAGTGGTTTTTCAGGGTTGATGTTCGCGGTGTTTCTTCCGCAAAGCCAAACAAGCCGTTCGCCGCCAGCAACCGTAGACAAGTCGCCATGGCAAACTGGGCAGCGAGTGCTTTTCGAAATCTCGATCGAGGTGAAATCCATGTCGCTAAAATCACAGACCAAAAGTTTACCCTTCAAGCTTGAACCAATTCCAGCCAACAATTTGATGGTTTCCATGGCTTGCAGGGCGCCGATTGTTCCCGGCGTTGCTCCGAT
>JBEKVK010000220.1:0-2571 GCA_049514075.1 Bathyarchaeia archaeon
TTAAAGCCGATTCCCGTATACGTGACCGTAAATTCACCCACGCTGTTTGGTAACAGAACAAATTCAATCGTTTCCGAAGTAGGATAGACGGTCGTCACGAAACCGGTCGTGTTCGAAAAAGATAATGTCGCATATATCATAGGACCGTTGCGCGCAATTGGACCAGCAGTTTCCTGGGGAGACGTTCCACCAGTTTGCCCCACAGTTGAAGCATCAGTTTTCTGAGGTGATGGCACCTTTTGCTTTTGAGGCGGGTAGCCAAATTGATAGTAAAGCGAAACCAACATTACAGCGATTAGAACTGCCACCGTTACGTAAAACCATGCGTGTTTCCTAATTCCTTTTTGCATCTGACGATCACTAAACAATGACGGGTGAACGTTACTATTAATCCTACACTCCAGAACAAATTGCTTTCAAGGTGTCCAACTTTTGAACGGACCTGTTTCGGTGTTGTTTTGTCTCCTGCTGTTGTAGCCTGGTCTAGTCTTCTCAGGCTCTGATTCTGATAACGTTTATGCACTGAACCCGTGAGTTTTTGGGAGTTTCAACGATCAAAGGAAAACGCGAATGCGGGAAAATGTCTCTGAAAGAACTCAATGGTGTTTGGGATGTGTCAAATTTGGATATATGTTTGTGATTGAAATAAGTGATTTATTAAGACATAATATTCTTGAAGTTGGGCGAAACTAAAATGGAGAAAATAACCGTTAATTTGCTTGAACTCTCTGATTATCAAAGATACGAAGTATTGGCGCAAGCTAAAGCCTATCTTCGACAGCAAGTAGAACAAGAAAGATATTGTAGGCGTATTTCGGGCTCAATTCTAGACAAGGATGTACCATCAGCTGATTTAAAAAAGTTAGTAAGAAATTATTGAATCTTGATATGGGTGAGATTGGAATGGAGAAAATAACCGTTAATTTGCTTGAACTCTCTGATTCTCAGAGAAACGAAGTATTGGCGCAAGCTAAAGCCTATCTTCGACAGCAAGTGCAAGAAGAGAAGTATAACCGGTATGTTGTAACGGTCCTCCAAAAACACGGACTTGGGGAATAGGGGAAGAAAGGACCTGTCATCGCGTAAACCCCAAGGATTTGCGGTAAATTCGCTTATATTGACCGATTTGAATGTGGAGAAATATTTTGAATCTATTGGTAAAGGGAAAGCTAGTCAAAAAGCAAAGCCTCAAGAATTTGAAATAAATTTATCTGTATTAAGCGACTTAAAAGTGGAGAATTCCCTCGATGGTTGCGTCGGATTTTTCAACTGCTCGGAGCCAAGCAAATGTGGCGACTATGAGCTATGCTTAAGAAAATGCATGAATGGTGAAGAGAGAAACGAAACGCTAAAGCTTTAATTTTTGTTTCGCGCATGTCTTAAGGTCGAGAAGATGACCCACTTTTTTGAAAATTTTTACTTTTCGTGTTAGCACCGTGCATTTCTTTTCTTTTCACTAAATATTGTCTGATAGTGTCTAAAAATGTCTAAAAGTGTCTTATAATGTCTAATTTTGTCTGCCAGTGTCTAATATTGTCTAGAAATGACTCAACCTGCAACTGATTTAAGCTTCTCCAACAAAAAGCAACCCAAACCACAAACAAAAAATTTCCGCGCCCACTGCCACAGTTTCTTCTCTCATCTTCCAGAGATTTTTTAAGATGTTTCGAGATTTTTTGGGATGTTTTAAGATGTTTCAAGATGTTTTGGGAGACCAGTTGCAACTAATCCAAACCCCTTTCCAAAAAAGCAACCCAAAACGCAACCCAAAAAATTGCCAGCGTTTCCACCACGCCACCACACTCTCAAAAAATAAAACCTCGCGTCATGGACCGGTTTTATGTTGCGTGCGCGGTATTTGGCGGCGTTTTATGCATTAATTTATAAATTGATAAAAACATTAGAAAGTTGACTCGAAATGAAACTGAGAATAAGGAAACCGAAAGATTCTTCGGACCAGCAGGAACCCGAGAAGGCGAAAGCTGGGGGGAAGCCTAAGGGGTTGGAAGTGGGTAAATTTGAGGTTTCTGAGGATAAACTAAAGTTTTTTGTTGCCAAGGGATTCGGCAAGAAACAGTGGGTTGTTGCACGAGTGATCCCCGTTGCTGAAGTAGAAAGCATAAACGGCGAAGGCAACGAGTTAACGGTCACGTCTAAAGGGGTTGCTGAAGCCTTTCACACGAAAGACAAGACAGGCTCCTTCGCCACATTTGTTGAGCAAGTCAACGCGATGCTTGAAACCCAACGCAGTGGACAACAGAAAGTAGCGGAAACCAACCAGAAAACCACACAAAGAAAAGTCGAGTTGATAGCGGTTATTGAGAAGGCCGTTCGCATAGTTGACTTATCATTTGATGTTCTCATCGGGCTGCAGGACAAACGGATAGATTGGCAGCAGATAGAAACCTCGGCAAGCGGACTGGGCGAAAGCCTCAACTTCACCGCGCAAACCCTGCCGCCTCTGAACCTTGAATACGTAAAAATAGGTTCAGCCGCAAAAGCACAAACACCCAAGGATACCTCAAACGAAGCATTCAACCTACTAAAAACAGCATACCGGTACTTCGACAA
>JBEKVK010000221.1:0-3934 GCA_049514075.1 Bathyarchaeia archaeon
TGCCACATCTGCCCAAAGAAAGCTTTCAGTACTGAGATGAACATCTTGTCGTTGATCCATAAGCCTTCATCTTCCAAATTCAGCACGGAGGCTTCGTTGCCAAATGGTGCGTACAACATGGCTTCTTCCTCGTCTTTTATGAGAAACCTTGGGAAGAACTTGGAGGTCATACCGACGTGGCGAAGTTTCACGGCTAATTTGTCCTCGGCGATGGTGCGGTCAATTTTTTCTACTGTTTTGTAGTTTTCGGGGGAGATGTCGGTGATGATTTGCAGTTGAACTTTTCGGTCCTGTGAGACGTTGATGGCTGAGTCGAAGACTCCTGCAATGTCCTCCTGGATCAAGCCGAGGGCAGTGGTTAAGATGATTACGTCGTGGTTTGCTTCCTCGATCATAGATAACATTTTTGAATGAATCTTTTTCTTGCCTGTGATGATTGAGAACTTAGCCACCGGATATTCAGATTCGGGCGCGCTGATAGATTGCCACGCCGTCAAAAGGGTCGATTTCTGATCGGTTAGGTTAGAGACCTCGTTCTTTTTCGCGGTTATGAATGAGTCAACAAGGGCTTCAAAAGCAACTATGGTGAACCGTGTGGGCCGCTCTAGAGTAGCTTCGATGAAGCCTTTCTCCTGCAGCTTTTTGAAGGTGCGGTAGGCTTGAACACGCTCCATCTTGAGCCTTTTGGCAACGAAGCTGGTGGATTGCACGCCGCTTTTGGCTAAGAACATGTAAACCTGTATTTCTCGTTTTGAGAGACCTAGGATTTGGAGAAACCTCGTAACGTCTTTTTCACTCATCCAAGCAACCGCCGTCTAAAACTCGCTGAATCTTAAAGGAACGGATGTAACTCGATATTTATATAACTAATGTTTTTTTGTAGACTTTTCGTCTTGCTATATGACTACAAATTATAAGCCTTGTTGCTTAAGCCCATGTTAAGCCAGCGTCTGCTGCGTCGTACCCTTCTCGCTTTTCGCCCTTTTTGCGGGCTTCCAGGATTTTCGGATGAAACTTGGGTATTCATCATTGTCCTTAAGCAGATGCCTAAGGAAGACCATTGTTTTCTCGTCAGTTAAGTAACCACTGCCGAAGTCACCCCACTCAGCACGCAGAACTGCGACTTCCCGATCCCGCTCGACCTTCGCAATAACGGATGCAGCTGAAACCACAGGGTAGATTCTGTCGGCTTTGTGACGTGAGACAATGCGAGTTTTGATTTTGAGACATTCACGTATGTGGTTTCCGAAACGGTGCTCAACTGTGTCTGCCGCGTCGACAAAGACTTCATCAGGCTTCAACTCTTCAATGACCTGAGCCATTGTCTGGGCCTCCAAACGGTTAAGCTTGTGCAGACGCCGTGAGCTCTCAACTGCCACGTCAATCTCGGCTGGCTGCACCCTGATGATGTGGACTTTTTCGGTTAGCTGTAAAATCGCAGGGTACAAAAGCTCCCTCTTCCGCGGAGTAAGCAACTTGGAGTCTTTGACACCTAGCTCCGTTAGAATCGGCAAAACCTCGGCGTTCACCATGATGCCAGCAACGACTAGTGGTCCAATTACGCATCCTCGACCCGCTTCGTCAACGCCAGCAATCAAGATTTTAGCCAAACAGAGTCACTCGTTAACGAATGGCATCGGTGAACTAGGCTATAACGCTTTTCCAAAACCTCCACTTTGGAAGAAAACGAGTGGACTGGAAGTCTTTTGGAAGGTTTGATGACAGTTTATGAATTGGCTTGCTTTCACAAATGGATCGCGAAATCTGGTAACAGGTTTTTGCATAGAGCTAAGTTGGGGTTTTTTTGGTTTAGCTGTTTTCTGTTGCTATTGTTTTTGCGCCACTATCATTGCATGCATCTTGTCGAATGGCTCCAAATTCACGACCTCTGCTATATCAAAACCTCGCTTGCGCAAGATGTCTGCCTGCTGACGGTAGACCGCCTCAGGATCCATGGTGACATCAATGCTTTGCGCCTTCACAGCGATCATAACCCAGCCCATTGGCTTAAGGAAAACGTCAGCATTGTCTGCAAGCAGCTTCGCCTGTTCAGGCTGCGCCACATCACAATAAATCACATCCACTTTGCCCGAGATGAACATCGCGTACCTTTCCGGCATCCGCGCGTCTGCTAGAATCGGCGAAATGTTCGGGCGATAAGTAGCGACATTGTTGACTAAATCGCGGATGGAGCGTTGCGCAAACTCAACGCAATATACATACCCCGACTCGCCAACAATATCGGAGACATGACTTGGAGTTGTTCCCGAGGCTGCGCCCAAATAGAGCACTTTGCTGCCTGCTTCGATAGGCACGTTCTGCAAGCCTTTGATGATGGCTCCGGCAAGCTTGCTTCTGAAAGCATCCCACACTCGGTACTCAGCTCCTTTGAATTTGACGAGCCGTTCTCCATAAACGTTCAACCCGGGCGTCAAGTTGCGGGTGGCTAGGCGTTTTTGACCGTCTTCAAGCGTGACTTCGTAGATTTCCTTGAATTTCGGATGCGGCTTAACCCTAACGGTCAACGCCGTTCTCTTCTCCGACGCCTATCTCTGTGCCTATCTCTGTGAGGTCCGCCGCGGTTCTCCTTAAATGGAGGTCTGGCGCCTCCGCCCTGCTGCGTGGGTGGTCTATTGGGTCGATCACCGCCTTGAGGAGGTGGTCTAAAAGGCCGCTCACCACCTTGAGGAGGTGGTCTAAAAGGCCGCTCACCGCCGCCTTCTCTACGTTCTCTGTATTGTTGCCCGCCTCTTTCTGGTCGGGGTTTAGGTTCTTTAGGAGCTGGCGGCTCTTTGTACTTCTCATGGATTTCTGCGAGTCGCTTGTTAATTTCATCTTTTAGCCTCTCGCCGATAAAGTTGCCTCCGAACGCATCTGCCCTAGCTGCAATGGCTAGTTTCCCAGCGATGACCCTGGCGATTTTTCCACGTTGCCAGCGCTTCGCGTCATGGAGAAGTGTGTGTTGGAAGATTAAGCCGTGTTTGGGCGGTCTTGCTCCGGTTTTTAGCGAGCGGAAGAGTGCTTTTTCTGCGCCTAAAACTTGAATGGTGCTGGCCGGTCTCATAGCGAGGTTTTGTAAGCTGCCTGCGATGGCGATTAGTCGTGCGCCCAAAAGAGCCCCTGCTACTACCCGAACGTTGGGAGCCATTTCCTCCATGATTCGGTCAACATAGTTCTCCATGTTCTTGCGCAACTCGTAGAGTTCCAAGACGCTTTTGGCTAAGGCTTGGATCTGCTGCAGGTCGAGTTCAGCGATGTCGGCGCCCATCGAAGCTTCAGCGGCTTTCACGAGCAACTGCGCGCGCTCTTTAGGAATGTTTTCTTTCTCCAACGCTTCAGCAGTGTAGTTTTCTTTGTAACCCAAATTAATTGATAATCGCGAATACGTTTCGTGTTTTTCGACCAGTCGATCAAGCTCAGGGAAATAAACACCGTACCATTCGCGCAATCTGCCCATGAACAGGTTAACTGTTCGGTCTAAATCGTCAAGGGTCTGAATGCCCTGAGCAACAATTAAGTCCCTTTTTTCGGCGGCACCTTTGACCCGAAGTTTGGTGAGTTCTAGGCTGACGTTGCGGTTCCAGATGTTAAGCTCTTGTTCATCCTTAACAAAACCAGATTCGATGGCTACCTGACTCATCTGCGAACGTAAATCTTCAACTTCCGCGCCCTTTGCAACTTCAACTTTGACAGCCATTTTACGTTGGGTTTCATCTGCCACGCTGGCGTTTTCAAAAACGAAAGTGTCGTAACCAGCACTTCTGAGCAGAGTCACCAGCGAAAAAACTTCGTCGGACAGCTTTCCAGCTTCTGTTTTCAGCAGGCTTCTTGCAGCTGCCAAAGCCTTCTTGGGAAACAGAATCTTTTCAACTAAACCTTTCTTGTCGTCGAAGGCTGCGGCGCCAAATGGAAATTGAATTATGAATGTTTTCAT
>JBEKVK010000222.1:0-2510 GCA_049514075.1 Bathyarchaeia archaeon
ACCCTAAACCGCACTATTTCCTGGATCAAGTCAAGCGGTATCGGTTTGTCAAGGGGAAACCTGACGGTTCCTTTGCTTATTTCGTAAGCCGACAGTTTCTCTTTGAATGCCTCTATGCCTGATGCTTTTGGATAAAACCCAATGTGATCTTTGAATGCGGCAAACCAAACCAAGCTTCCCCTCAATGTGAAACCGGGAATCTGGTAACTAATCGCTTCTTTAGCGCCTGGAGCAGCTTCCCGGATAGCATGCCTTACTTGCTGCAAAAGATCTTGAATGTCTACGGGAAAAGAAGAAATGTATTCATTGACTGTTTCAAAATGCTGCCTCACCATTGACACCTCATATGGTTATCTATTCTAACTAAGATGATCTCATTTTAAAATCTGCCTCAGTTGAAAATGATCAAGAACTTATTTTTTGTTCAATGAAGAATAGCTATTTAGAAACTAGCGATCTCTTTCTAAGATTGGAAAAGTGTTACTAGCTTTCGATCTATAATTGAATCAAAATTATCCATTAGTGAAGAACCAAATTCGTTACCAGCTACACACATGCGAACTTGATTATTCTTTATGATTACTCTCAAAAGATTGTATCAGAGGAGCGTCTTCAAAGCGCCAAAAGAGATTGTTTCTGAAATCTCTTCCACGAATCTGATGTGTTCTGGGTTGTCCGATGCAAGAGAGCCTTTCAATATTATGGGTTTGAAATCAAGATCTTCAGCACCTCTATAGGTGGATAAGACACAAAACTCTGCGCAAAAACCTGACAGAATTACGGTGTCAACTCCGAGTTCTTTTAGTTTTTCCGCGAGCTCTGTCTTGTTGAAAGAGTTACCGTAAGTCTTGACAATGCAAATGTCTTGAGGCGCAAGTTTCACAGTCTGATGCACATCAAAACCTGTGTTGCCAGGTACAAGGTCCTGTTCCACATCTTTATGTTGTACGATGACAATTGGATAACTCTTTTTTCTGAAAAGGTCAATGGCTGCGTTTATGTACTCGATTGCAGACTTCAGAGAATCTGAGCAACCCTGACTGTAGTTGAAAAACTTGTTCTGCACATCTATAACGAACAAAGCCGGTTTCATTCCTATTCTCCTTCCGTGAAACACATACGTAATCTCTTGAAACTTGTGGATGATTCGCATAAATAAACACATTGCCAATGCGCACTAGAAGAGAAAACGTTTACCGCTACAGAAGATAAGTCGAGCTTAGCTTATTCTAATCCTAGCAAGAATAGTGATAAATACAACTTAATCTATAAAAGAATTGGTGATTTGTTTTGGGAAGTTATTCTGAAATTGCAAACGATGCATACATTCTTCGGGAAGTTGGAGACGCAAAAAACATCACCATATTTGAGTGCCCCTACTGCGCCAACCAAAGCATCGGATATTCAAAGAACGTATCAGAAATCGGGAAAGTGTCGCTGTTTGGTTTCCGTTTTGACCCCTACCCTATGGGTAAAGAGGCTAATCGCCTAAAGGAACTGTTGGAAAGCAAAGGAAAAACTGCAAAGGTAAAATACTTCAACCTTCCACAACCGCCCTACTGCCAACTAGACCAGAAAGCCAGAAGACGCATAGCTAAAGCTTACCAAGGTTCTGATGCAGCAATCGCTTTAAGTTGTATGGCGGGTTTTGGAGGAATAAAAAGTGCACTGCCGAACGCAAAGGTAGTTCATGGGATGGCTACACTAGGTACACTTGCCGCTTACCTGACGGTTAAGAGTGGAAAAATGTTTTTGGACAAAGAAAAGAGCACATTGGTTCGTTTCAGAGAAATGTGACTGACAACATAAAATCAAGACCACTAACGTTTCAAGAGCGCCTCGTTCAAATACCGGTAGGTGTTCACTTTTTCCTTCTCTTCAGCCTTGAAATCATACGCGCAATGTATCTGGGCCTGCATAAGACCTTCCAAAACTTTACCTCTATTAGGAAAGAAGGCTTGTTGAGTTTACTCCTATCATTAGAAAGCACGAAAATCAAAAATAATGAAACAGAAATCTCCATCTCTGTGCCCGCAAATCCATGGAAGGCCTTGCTGCCGGAAAATTCGCCCTCGACTAATGCTGGACTAATAGCGGAAAACTGTAACCAAGTTACGGAATTCAGTGACTACAAAGTCAAGCCATTTCAACGAATCAGGGGGAACAATTGGAGCCTTCGGCTAACTTCAGACTCTCTTTCAAACTCGCAAAAAACTGAGGTGTTTCTGATCGTTTATGGTGACGGAACACTTAAATCAATAGGCTGTTCAAACTCTTTTACATGTCCTCGAGTTTGAAAAGATGTTGGGGCACAGAAAACCCTCTCTACACGGCTTATCATGATGAAGAGTGGGGTGTTCCACAGCATGATGACAAGAAGCTCTTTGGGTTTTTGGTTCTCGAGGGTTTCCAAGCTGGCTTATCTTGGTCGCTAATTCTTCAGAGACGAAACGCGCTTAGAAAAGCTTTCGAAGGCTTTGACCCAATCAAGGTCGCAAAATTCTCCGAAG
>JBEKVK010000223.1:0-3241 GCA_049514075.1 Bathyarchaeia archaeon
ACTCTTCGCCAAATCTCTGATGCGCTTGGGCCTCTTCGTGGACTCTTACGTTTTCTGTTAAAAGTTATGGAAAAACTAATGGGCGCATCCAAATCGGATGAACCAATAAGCAATTAGGTTCCGACATTTCTTTTGAGCGATTGTCCACTTTAGTGGTTTTTAGTGAATTTCCATTAATTTGTTTTGGCGGAACTATTCCGTGCCATTCTGGTCAGTGTTCTGTATTTGCCGCAGTAGCTTCCGCCGTCCTTTGTGCAGGTGTAGTTTGATTTAGCGAATAAAGTACATGAATCAGCGAACTTACATTTGTTTGTGAGGTTCGCAAAATAATGGTTGACTTTACGTTTGAGTTGGGTTTGCGTTTTCGTTCACCCGATAAATTTGTGGTCTCTAAGTTGTTATTCTTCTTCAATGTTAATACGATTATGTGATTGCGTCAATGTAACCACAAAGAAATATTTTACATAACCTTTAAGTGGAAAAAGCAGGTCATAGTTAAAACCATATGCGTTTGGGATTAACATGAAAGCACTTGTTCTCAGCGGGGGAAAAGGCACCAGGCTTAGGCCTTTAACTTTCACATGCGCCAAACAGCTTATTCCAGTGGCTAACAAACCAATTTTGGGGTACGTTCTCGACCAAGTGGCTGCAACGGCCGTAAAAAAAGTCGGGATAATTACTGCGCCCGAAACTGGGCAGTATGTTAAGGACTACGTTAACGGCGGTTCAGCTTGGGGTCTCGCTGTTACATATATTCCTCAGGAGCCTCTTGGTTTAGCACACGCAGTCAGAACTGCTAAACGTTTTTTGGGGCAAGATTCCTTTATCATGTGTCTCGGTGACAACGTTACTGGTCAAGGTTTAAACGCGTTTGTGAAGAAATTTAAAAACGAGCACCTTGACGCACTTATCATTCTTAAAGAGGTTGATAACCCTTTAAAAACGAGCACCTTGACGCACTTATCATTCTTAAAGAGGTTGATAACCCGTCTAGTTTTGGGATTGCTCAACTTGACGAAAAAGGAAACATCATCAAACTCGTTGAGAAACCTAAAACCCCAATGGGTAATCTTGCCATCATTGGCACCTATCTGTTCTCGGGTAAAGTTCATCAGGCAATTGAACGGATAAAGCCTTCTGGGCGGGGCGAGTTGGAAATCACTGACGCCATCCAAGAAATGATAAACATGGGGTTCAAGGTCAAAGCTGAAATCCTAAATTCTTGGTGGCTTGACACTGGCAAAAAAGATGATATTCTATCTGCAAATGCGAAAATCCTTGATGAATACATCACTCTCGACGTAAAAGGAGAGGTAAAAAATAGTACATTGGATGGTAGAGTTAAGATTGAGCCGGAAGCGAAAGTGACGGATAGCACCATTAGGGGACCATGCGTGATAGGGCGAGGGGCCTTGATTGAAAACTCTTTCATCGGGCCGTATACGAGCGTTGGCAACTGTTCGCAGGTGGTCAACTCCAACATCGAATACTGTGTGATACAAGAAAACGTTACTGTTAAAGGCATAGAGCGACTCGAAGACAGCTTGATTGGCAAAAACGCAAAGGTGACAAAGAACCAAAGGAACAGAACTATCAAGTTGCATGTAGGCGATTACTCAGAGCTAGAAGTTTAGCCCGAGAAAATAACAACTATTATAAATATTATTATAGGAATTAATGCAGGGAAGCACTGAAATGTTACAGGGTATACGGATTAAACCAATAAGTCGGTTACCAGATGAACGCGGCTTTTTCACCGAAGTTATGCGTAAAGACTGGAAAGAGCTTTTCGGAGAAGATACTGTTGCACAGGCAAATCTTTCATCAACTTACCCTGGCGTTATCCGTGCTTGGCACAGACATTTGAGAGGGCAAGTAGATTATTTTTTAGCTCTTAAAGGGTTGATAAAAATCTGTGCTTTCGACGATGAAACAAAAGAACTTGACGAGGTTATTTCAAGCGCGTTAAACCTGCAGGCGGTTCGAATCCCAGGTCATTACTGGCACGGCTTCAAGGCTCTAGGCGACGAATCCGCTATGCTTCTGTACTTTACAACAAACCTGTATGACCCCGCCAACCCTGACGAGGAACGCAGACCCTGGAATGACCCTCTGCTTATCCCCAAAATTATCAACGGCAAAAAGAGCGATGTTCGAGTAGGTAAAGCTTGGGATTGGAATCTCCCGGCTCATAAGTGATCAACCATGAGACTGTTAGTTACTGGCGGTTTAGGCTTTATCGGCAGCAATTTTTGCCGATACATCCTTGAAAAATACCCTGATTACGAATTGATAAATGTGGACAAGGTAGGAATAGGCGCTAACCCGGCTAATCTACATGATGTTGAAAACGATAAAAGATACACATTCATTAAAGGCGACATTTGCAATCCTCTGCTTATCAGCAGGCTCATACATCAAGTAGATGCTATTGTTAACATTGCAGCAGAGACGCATGTTGATCGAAGCATTGCTGACCCAAACGTGTTTCTGCAAAACAACACAATCGGCGCATTCACAGTTTTGGAAGCCATACGCAAGCACAATCATAAAGTTCGCCTATTGCAGGTTTCAACCGACGAGGTTTACGGGGAAGCGTTGGAAGGTTCCTTCACAGAGAATGAGCCGCCTAAACCATCCAATCCCTACTCCGCTTCCAAAGCAGCGGCTGACATGTTCATTTTGTCGTACCATAGAACTTACCACTTGAACGTGTCTATTACCCGCTGCACAAACAATTTCGGTCCTTATCAGTTGCCTGAGAAGCTTATTCCGAAAACAATCATACGTGCGCAGAGAGATCTTCCCATACCGATCTACGGGTCAGGCAAAAACATACGCGACTGGATTCACGTTCGAGACCATTGTGAAGCAATTGAAACAGTTCTTGAGAAGGGAAACCCTGGTGAGGTATACAATGTTTCAGCTGGAAACGAAATTGCAAACATCGAGATTGTGAAGAAAATACTCGCCGCTGTGCATAAACCTGAAAGTTTGATCAATTTTGTTGAAGACCGTCCGGGTCATGATACGAGGTATAGTTTGGATTCGTCAAAAATACGGAAAACGTTGAATTGGCAGCCGAAATGTAACTTTGAAGAATCTTTAGAATCTACTGTTCGCTGGTATCTTGACAACGAGCATTGGTGGACACCATTCGCGAACGATGTGATTCTCCATCCGACCCCTTGGAAACTGAGTGGATTCCATTGAAACTTCTAATCACTGGCGCCATAGGTCT
>JBEKVK010000224.1:0-3312 GCA_049514075.1 Bathyarchaeia archaeon
TTGTGAGGCTTCTACCAAAAGCTGTTCTCTTAGGAAATTGGGATCGTCGTTTGCGAACTCGAAATTTTCAAGGCTTGTTCCTTTGACAAGCGGTTCGATTTTTTCTTTAGGAATGTAGTTTCGCAAGATGAAGTAGCCTGTTTTGATGTCTGAGCATTGAAGCATAACTAAGCATTCCCCGAAGGTGGCATCTATTTGGTCAACAACAACAATGGCTTTCTTCGAGAGCGAAACAGCGTAGAAAAGGGGAGCCAGCCTTTCAGGGTAGCGCTCGGGCTCAATCAGAGTCACGGTGTCTTCGCCTTTTTTAAGGTTGTAGAATGTAATGTCTGTTGATGTTCCTTTCTTGCCGATGCTTCCTGCGTACCCTAAAGCGCCAAGAACGGCGACCGTTACGTTTCCCATAATATCAAAGTCCTTTAAGGATTCAACGTATTGTGCCTCGCCTTAAAGATAAGTTTTATGTGAAGACTTCAGCGGCTAAATCAAGAACAAGCTGCATTGTTGGTTTTTCTGATTCAATTTGGCTTAAGTTGTAATCATTGCGCCGTCATAGATTATTCCTGAGGTGCAGAAGCCGGAGGAATCGTGCCAAAGCCGCTAAGCACCCATGAGTACATTGAAAAATCCTTCGCCACTTTTCCTCCGCCCCCAGCTGAAAAGTCTGAGGATAATCATAAATCAAAACAAGAAAATTTAAGAATATCAAGACAGCGACAACTGATATTATCAAAAGCTTTACTTTTTTGCGAAATTGGTTGATGTAACATCTTTGTGCGCATGAATCTTCAAGGAAGCAAATGACGCTTCTATCAAGATTATCGAACACTTGTTAAAGATTTTAATATTTTTGATGTATTTTTTCTTAAAAAAGCCACACTGCTACCATAAAAGAATGTACGAAAGGTTCATAAGTAATTGGGTCTTTTTCCTAACGGCAACAGAAAGCAGAACCAACTGCAATTCAAGCTAACGTCAGCATCAAAAAAAGGTTGATGTTGGTCAACTGAAAAGTTAAAATAGTCGGTTGAAGAGGTGAAAAGGTATGGAAAACATTTACGCAGCGATGCTCCTTCACAAGGCAGGAAAAGAAATAAACGAAGAATCAGTAACAGCAGTTCTAAACAGCAGTTCTAAACGCAGCAGGAATCACAGTTGATCAGATTCAAGTAAAAGCCCTCGTTGCATCACTGAGCGAGGTAAATATTGATGAGGCAATCAAAGCAGCTCCAGCAATGATGGCAGCTGCCCCAGTTGCAGCACCAGCAGGCGCAGAAGCAAAACCAGCAGCCGCAGCTCCAGAAGACAAGAAGAAGAAAGCTGAAGAAGAGAAAGCCAAAGAAGAAGCAGCGTTAGAAGGATTAGGCGCCCTATTCGGGTAAAATACGCCTTCTTATTTCTTATTTTTAACCAGTTTTTCCCCAAATTAATTGTTTGTAATCAAAATTGTAAATTCTAACAAGATTTAAAACTGGAAAAAAATGTCTATTCTATAGGTAAGGTGCCCGGCTCTTGGGACGCTTGAATTGGCTGATTAACAATTGGCATTTTTGTAGCTTTTCTTCTTTCACTAATTAGCTTCCAGGCAATGATGGGTGCCCAACCGCTGATTATCATTACAGTTCCAGGGAATCCGCCGATGTTTCGTCCTAAGATGGGTTTCAAACCATTTATGATGTCCTCTAGGAACGCTTCCCAAATACCGAAAGCGATAGCCACCGCAAGAGCGGCGATTAAGGCGGTTTTCTTCCCGAACTTGTTAAATGTTTGAACGATAAGAACACCTGCGAAGAAGAAATCGCCTAGCCCAAGCCCTCTAAACAGGTAGACGCCGGCCTGGGTCATAAGAGGTACGTTTGGGAGCCAAACCAATACTGGAAGACCGAGTGAAGTGAACGAAGTTGCGGCCGTAACCATGGCAGGTGTGCCGATAACCAAAATTATGTCCATTGCGGTCAGTAGAACTGCAAAGAGCCCAACAGTTTTCCAACTGAACAGTGAACTAAGATACAGAATTATCAAAATTGCAAACGTCAATCCGAAAACATCCATAAGATAAGGCGCCCAAACTGCTGAGGTGCCAGCGTTGCTGATGAAGTTAAAGAACACGAACAGGAGAACAAATATTGCGGGAGGCTGAACAGCCACATACCATCGCTCTTTAAGACGCGAATCTTTCCCTGCGTAAACTGAAACTACAAAGCAGAAAACTGCTAAACTGAAAAACGCCGCTACCCGATAGATTGTGAAGGCGTCATGGAATGGAGCTAAAAGGCAGACCACTCCAGCTACTATGCTTGCGGCGCCAAAGCCGACGGAAAACAGTTGTGCCCTGATTTTGGGAAGACCAGAGAACACATATGAAATCGTGAATAGCAGCATGGTGTATGCTGACAGGAAGAAGACTAGGAGGATGTTCTCGAAGACTGCGCCCGGATCGTAGGTTGCAGTGATTGCTATAGCTGAAATTATGATTGCCATGAAGACAATGAGCAAAACTACATCTCTTGTCTTCAACTCTTTTTCTTCAATTGTTGACTGCAGTTTCCCAGAAACTCGCTTGGTGAGAAGCATGGCCACGGTAACTACAACTAGCAGAGCAATGGGCATGGCAACGTCAAGGGATGGCATAGAGAGAGCAATTATCAGCGCCGCATTTATTTGTTTAGCCAAAACCCAAAAAAGACCCCTCTGACATTTGCATCGACTATTCTCTGGCTTATGCTTAAAAACGGCAAGGCGATTATCCAATTACATGGATTCAATGCTTAAAAGATGCTGGGGAACAACCAACCCGCTCTACCTCAAGTACCATGATGAAGAGTGGGGTGTTCCCGTGCATGACGACCGCAAACTTTTCGAGTTCTTGGTTCTTGATAGTTTTCAGGCTGGCTTAACGTGGTTGCTTATTCTTCAGCGAAGAGACTCCTTCAGAATAGCTTTCGATAACTTCAATCCTGAAAAAATAGCAAAATACACTTCAAGAGACGTCGAACGATTAATGGAAACGTCCAACATAGTTCGTAACCAATTGAAAATCAAAGCTGCAATAAACAACGCCAAAGAATTCCTTGAAGTTAAAAAAGAACTCGGCAGCTTCAACGACTACGTCTGGGGATTCGTCAATGGAAAAACAATCCACAACTCTTTTGCAACCTTAGAAGATTTGCCTGCGGAAACCGAGGCGTCAAGGGCGATGAGCCAAGACATGAAAAAGAGGGGATTCAAGTTCGTCGGACCCACAATATGCTACGCCTTCATGCAAGCTGCAGGTTTAGTGAACGACCACCTGCAATTTTGCTTCAGATACAA
>JBEKVK010000225.1:0-2861 GCA_049514075.1 Bathyarchaeia archaeon
GATTAAATTTTAGTCCTCACACATTTTATTAGTAAATTGGTCCTAGTATACCCGCTTCTTTTGAAAGCGCTGTTTCCCGCGTGAAATTTGAACGATAGTCATGCTCTTTAGCGAAACAAGGGTTATTAAAACCCCACTATTGCTTGAAAATTAAGCGTTATTCTTGCTTTGTTCCACTTTTTCTTTCACGTATTTCTCATACCTCATCTTTTCCATAAAATCAAGTAACCGCTGAGCGTCCTCTTTTGTTTCAACAGCATCGCCGAGATTGAGATACTTGTCCAGAAAGTCTACTTTTTGCGTTACCTTATCGAGTTCTTTCCTTAGAACATCATTTGTTGTTTCAACGCTTGTGAGCCTTTTTTGGGAATCTAAAAGCGCATTTTCAAGTTCCGTTAATTTCTTAATTTTTATCCCGTTACCGTTAATTACTAAGTCCTTCATTGCCCTTCCAAACACGCCTCTAAGCTGGTCTTGGCTGACGTAAGCTCCTTCATCAATTGCCTTTCCGACAATTTGCTTCCATTGGCTTTCACTTGCATAAGCGGAAAGACGGTCAATTAGAAACTTCCTTAAACAGTGAAACCTAATTCTTTTGCCATGTATAGTTCCGTTTTGAATTTCCATTCCTGCTTTTTCACACAAAGTCTGAAGAATAACGGTCAAGTTATCTTCATCGTCTTCCACCACTCTGTCTGAATCTTTAGCATCTTTATGGCTTTCAAGCCACGCCTTCACCACTGGAACAGCGTCACTATCCAAAAACGGGTATGCTTTGACTCTTTCTTTTTCAGTGCCGATTTCACCTAAAGGTATTGGAGGTTCGCCTTCCAGGTTGATACTTCGAAAGCAGCCTACTGTTAATCGTATGAAGTCACCGGCACGCAAGCCAATAGATTTACCGACCAGCAGAACATAGCGTTCCTTTAAGCTTCCAGCAAAAGCCATTCTTGTGAGGTCTTCTCTATCAAAAAGATAATCCGTGGTTGAACGGTTTTTCTCTGTTAACTTCTTTGCTTCCTGTTTTCGAAATACGAGAGGGACTCTAAAATAAGAGTAGAAACTCCTTACACACATGATTGTCGAAGTTGCGTAAGTCTCGCTTTTCTTGTTTTCAAGTAGCCATTTTCGGAACTGAAACATCGAATTCTCAACTTGGAAATTGCTGTCTTTCTTTTTCTCATCTAACAGTTGCTGACCATTCTTCTTCGTAAATTCCAAGTAAAGCGCCATAGAACTTTTGTACGTGAAAAATGTTCCTCTTTTCGTCTGCGCGTTAAGGAATTCTTCAACCACTTTATCGTTAAACACTTTCATTGCTGTACGTCCTAATAAAAACTAAACTAACTCGGAATATTTAAACTAAATTTGTAAACACTGAAAAAATACTACTAAACCCACGTTTAAATTCCACACGAAAACATTTTAAGAAAAAGTAGGCATGCGCTTGATAGGAAAAATGCATCAACTCATCAATAAAAAAGCTGAACTTAATATCATTTAGCTTGAGAAACGAAAATCAAAACCTGTAATACGGAAAAGTTTTTCTCTTTTAACTCTAACCTTCTTTTCGATTTGGTATGCAAAACCGACCTACACTTGCAGATATTTTTCCTTTGCCAGTTGAAGCAAAGCGATTAGATGTTTTCCTTGGAAATTGGAACGTCGAGGGTACCTTAACCTTCATGGGTAAACCCTTCGGAGTAAAAGGCATTGCAAAATTTTCTTCGGTTGCAAAGGGATGGGGAGTTCTTGCAACGACAAATTAGAAATTGAAGGTTTAGGGGCCTATGAAGAGGCTGACCTTCTGGTTTTCGATAGAAGCGAAAAATTATACCACTTCTTTGCTGTAACAAACACGGCGGCTGCTTACGATCACAAAGGAAAATGGCTAAATGACGACACGATTAACTTCCTATATGAGGGGTCGCAAGATGGAAAAAGTTACAAGGAAGAGTTGTTGATTAAAATCTTATACCAAAATGAAGTCACCATACTTGAAAAAGATTTTGTTTGTAATCAGATAACTACAGAGATGGACGTTTCCCTGAGCAAAGATTCGTAAGGACAAGTCAAATGGGACTTGCTCTGATTGGGTCAGACTGCGCGGCGACTAATCTACTTAAGAGAGCTTATAATACTTAAGAGAGCTTATAATGCTTGCAAGTTAGGCGAGAGATGCCACAACCAGGGACTCAAACTGGAAAGCAACGTTTTCCCTGTTCCCAAAAGTACAAGAACAAATCATTAGCCCATTTTAGAAGCTTGGGGTCACTTCCATACAATACCATGCTGTCGCCTCTGTTATCCGTTGGTAAGATGTTTATGCCAGCCATCTTTTCGTTTATTAACATGATTGCTGGAATAGTTGGAACTACTCTCTTTTCAAAATTTCTCCTTTCTGGAATGTTATCATAGAATTTGCGACTATTCTCATCAAATAACAGTTTTACCTGCACTCCCTTTTGGCTGATTTCGTCTGCTTTTTGGTTTAGGCTGCTTAGGGGTCTCTGTCCGATCAGCCAAAGATATTTTTCAGCTCCTATGATCAACTGTTCGGCGTTGTTGATCATTTCGTTCGTGTCCATGCTCAATTTAGCCTGCGACAGCTCACCCAAACGATTAATAAACTGGTAAGGAATCCGCTCAAGGTCACGTGACAAAAGCGACTGCCTAAACCTTGAGACAAATTCGAAAGAACTTGAAAGCTCCAATAATAATTTGCCATTTTGTGTAATAGCATAGGTCCCCTCAGGCTTTTTCTGAATTAATAATGCCTCGCTTAATCGTTGCAGCTGTCTGAACACCTCGGTGTGTGTAAGACTCAGCTTTTGAGCGACTTCCTGCATCTTGAGGTTTTT
>JBEKVK010000226.1:0-3473 GCA_049514075.1 Bathyarchaeia archaeon
GAGGTTGTTGGGGAAGGTGAGTTGGAATTTGATAACATTCAACGCTGGGTTAAAAATAACGGTCACGAGATTATTGACGCTTCTAAATTAGGCGCAGAATTCAAGATTCTAATTCGAAAACGCTGATTTGAAGGAGCAAAAACCAGTTTGGACTATAGATTGACAAAAGTTGTTCCAGTTCACGGTTGCAGCTGCAAGCTTCCGCAGTACCAACTTGGCAGACTGCTTGATAACGCGGGTTTGTCCGGCGATTTTGACGAGTCTGTGCTGGCTGGTCCGTGGGAAAACTCCAGTGTCGTAAAAATAGCTGATGGCATTGCAGTTTTGAATACTTTGGATTTTTTCACGCCGATGGTTGATGAACCTGAGATTCAGGGCAGAATCGCCGGAAGCAACGTGACAAGCGACATTTACGCCTTAGGCGTAACCAACATTGTTAGTGTCTTGTCGATTCTGGCGTTTCCTGAAAACATGCCTGATGAGCTAGCCGTCGGAATGCTGAAAGGGTTTGGTGACTTTTGTCGCGAGATGGGTGCCCCCGTGGTTGGTGGTCACACTATTAGGAACCCTTGGCCCATCATCGGTGGGGCGGCAACGGGTGTGGGTGACCCAGATAAGATTATTTATACCAGGGGCTCGAAGGCTGGCGACCAACTGTTTTTGACAAAACCGCTCGGGATTGCTCCTGCAATGGCTGCATATAGGCTTAGAAAAGAAGAGGAAGGAAAAGAATTGCTTAAAGATATTCAAGAGAGCCTAATTGAAAACGCGGTTACCGAAGCCATTGACGGAATGATTAGTTCCAATAAGCCGGTTGCGGAAGCGATGCAGAAGGTTTCGGTTCATGCGGCAACAGACATCACAGGTTTCGGCCTTACAGGTCACGCCGGAAACATGGCTTCGCTGGGCAACGTTGACATCGTTATTGACCAACTTGCAGTGATCCATGGGACGCCTGTTTTGGCGGAACTTTTTGGCCTCCCATTGCTGACTGGTGAATCAAAAGAAACTGCAGGCGGCATGCTAATCTCAGTGGCGAAAGAAGACGTAGATAACTTGCTTGACGAATTGGATAAGCGGAAAGTTAGACATTTCAAAGTTGGCTACGTGACCGACGGTAAAGGAATCGTTAAAGTTCTCAAAAACGCAAACGTTATTGAAGCCTAGGAAAACAACGCTAAACTTAATTGTGCTGATGAACGCTTCAAGTAATACCGGTGGCTGCAGTGTCCGTACTACGTTATGAGATTAAGCTTTGGATGGTTAACGAGAAAAATGAATCCGTTTTTGGCGATGGCCTAGCTGAACTCCTGGAAGAAATAGACAAATGCCATTCTATGCTCAAAGCTGCTGAACATTTGAACATGTCGTACAGATACGCATTACATCGGATTACTTTGGCAGAGAGTCGGCTTGGAAAATTGCTGGTTATAAGGGTGCGTGGCGGGGCGAAAGGTGGAGGCTCTTCAGAGGTTACGGATTTCGGTAAGGACTTGGTTAGACGCGGAGCTTAACGGGGAACTAAACGAAATGCCTTGAACCGCTTAGGACGAAAGATAGAAGGCTTTGAACTCGTAATTTTGCAAGTTTTCGTTATTTTTATTAGTTGTATTTTCTTGCTTCCAAGAAATGTTTATAACACTCGACTTTACTGACTGATAACATCGAGTGTGATGAAAAATGAACACTAAATATCTCGCTATAGCACTAGTAATCATAATTGTAGTGGCTGGCGCATTAGGTTATTTAGCATACAACGGAACGTTCTCGCCCAGCTCCAAAGCTACCCCTACACCCTCACCCGCGCCGACCGCTTCTCCCACGCCAACAATCGCTCCCACAGCAAAACCAACTGCATCGCCTACAGCAAAACCGACAGCAACACCTACAGCGTCACCTGTTCCAACTGCATCGCCTACTCCGACCCCAACTCCAACACCTGTCACTCTGACAGTGTTTGTTGCATCAAGCTTAGTTAACGCCGTTGCCAACATGACCGCAGCATTCGACAAGCAGTATAACTGCAACTTGGTAGTTAACTCTGGCTCGTCAAGCACACTTGAACAGCAAATTGTTGCGGGCTCACCATGCGACGTTTTCATGTCAGCAGACACAAAATGGACCAATGCATTAAACAGTTCAAATCTCGTCTACAACAATTACGACACTAACTTCACAACAAACAAACTAGTGGTCATCATCGCGCAAGGCAACCCGAAAAACATCACATCACTAGCAGATTTAGCTTCTACCGCCACAGGCGCGAACAAGATACATATCGTAATAGCGCAGACATCGGTACCTGTGGGCTCGTACACAAACCAAACCCTAACAAAGATCACTAACACATGGGGCAATCCAAGCGACACAGCAGAATATGTCACAAATGGTTCTTACGTTAACTACTACACGAATTTCCAAAATAACGTCATTAACACATTATCAACTGACCAACAAGTAGTTGGCGCCGTTAACCTCAACGTAGGAGTAGCTGACGCTGGCATTGTATTCTACTCAGACGAGGTTTACGCCAACATGATAGGACAAACAGTGCAATTCCTTTCAATACCTAACTCAGTAAACACTATCGGAACTTACGGCATTTGCATACCTATCGAAACAACTCAATCCACTGTCGCACAAGACTTCTATAACTACTGGCTTTCAAGCACAGGACAAGCGCTGTTAACAGAATTCGGGTTCGGGTCATAAAAGTGCATATTAAGCACTCCTATCATCTTTTTTTGAATTATCGAACGGTGCAACATATTGAAGCATAGGTTCGCCCACTCTATACCTGATAAAATTATCATTTTAATCGTTGCCTTAATAGTAATAACATATTTTCTTTTCATAACTATACCTCTTTTAGCAGTTTTCTTGAAGATCGAACCTAACCAAGTCAGCGCTCAGATACGTAACGCTGGAATCTTAGAAGCCATTAAACTAAGTTTAATTACATCGGGCGCAGCGACTTTGATCGCTTTTGTATTAGCGGTACCATCTGCTTATTTCATGGTGACAAGGAGTTTTCCTGGAAAAACGATCCTTGACACTATAATGGATTTACCCATAGTGTTACCGCCTGCTGTAGCGGGGGTAGCATTGCTATACACTTTCGCTCCAAAAGGACTGCTGGGCCCTTTATTCAATAAACCAGGATTCATCATACCTGGAAGCACCTTAGCAGTTGTTATTGCTGAAACCTTTGTGGCATCTCCATTTCTTTTCAGATCTGCCAAACTAGGATTTGAAAACATGGACAAAGATATCATCAATAGTGCAAAGATGCTGTCAGGTTCTCGCCTCAGGGTATTTTTTACCATCACATTCCCTTTATCAATACGGGCCATAATTTCTGGAACCATGATGACTTGGGCCAGAGCAATGGGCGAATTCGGCGCGACCCTAATGTTTGCAGGAAACATTGCGGGAATAACTCAGACCATGCCCCTAGCAATTTACATGTTTTT
>JBEKVK010000227.1:0-2519 GCA_049514075.1 Bathyarchaeia archaeon
GTGGTTTCTTCCCCTGCGATCGCGAATGGTGTGCTTTACGTTGGTTCATACAGCAATGAAATTTACGCCCTAAGTGCATCAAGCGGGAAGTTTATTTGGAAATACGCCACAGGAGGCAGCATTGCATCGTCGCCTGCAATAGCAAACGGCTTAGTCATTGTAGGGTCAGGGGATAACAAGGTTTACGCGCTGGATGCATCCGACGGCAAACTCGTCTGGACCTATACAACTGGCGGGCAAGTTGCCTCTTCCCCAGCGTTGTCAAATGGAGTGGTCTACGTTGGCTCCTATGACGGCAATATTTACGCTCTTAACGCCAAGACAGGCGCATACATTTGGAGCTTTGCAACAGGGGAAATGGTGGTTTCGTCACCCGCCATAGCCGACAACGCGGTTTATGTCGGCTCATATAACAACATGCTCTACGCGTTCGGTTCATCATCAACCGGTGCACCAACTAAATCGGAGACCTTGCAGCCAACAATTGTTTTGTTAGTTTTTGTGATAATAGTGATAATTCTCGCTTTAATCCTGCTGCAGGTAATCGGTCCTTTTAGAAAGAAGAAAAAGCGGCTTATTTTTCGACGAGTTCAGCTTTGGCTATGTTGAGAACCGCGAATCCTTTCCTGTGGATCACGTTGCTCTTAAGCACTTTGAGGCGTTTCTTGAACAGCGGAGCGTCGTTGACAAGCGTGTGAAACTCGATGTTGCTTATGGCAGTGCCCGTTTCCTTGCTCTTGTTTCGAATTGCCTGCAAGAATTCAGCGTCGACTTTTCGGCCCAACCATTCTTCGCCCAGAAAGTCAGTGTCCACGACAATGATTGTTGCTTCGTAGCCTTTTTGTGTGAAATCCGCCAGGTTCTGGTCTTCCCCCTTTCTTTTCAGGGGGAAAATCATTTTGACCTTTAGCTCTTCGCATATTGGAGTAAGCATTGACATGTGGACGGCTGCTTGATCTTCTTCAGCGCCCCATGCGATTCCTTCGATAGGAGGGTTTAGTTTGCTGATTGTGGCTTTGAATTGGTCTACAAACCCTGCCATGGAGATTTCGGGTTGAACAAGTGGAAGACCCATTGCTTTTGCCTGCAACGCGATAATTTCAGGGTTGACTTCGTGTGGGACGTCCTTGTAAGGTTTCATCTTTGACAGCTTCATTAGAACTGAACCTGCTAGGCTTTTGATCCTGTTTGGTTTGGGTCGTTCAGGTTCTTTGAATACGAAGTTAATCAGCGAAGTAACGTCGTTTCCTTCTAAGATAGCGCTTTGACATGCAAGGTAGCTGTCTTTACCCCCGGTCCACATTGAGGCAACTCTCAAAATCTTCCCCGAAGAAGCGTCACCCACACCTTATAAAAATGTAACGGTTTACGTTAATCATAAGCTAGAAGCTTTGGCCAAACCTCCTGCTCTCGCCTACATCAATCAACTGTATATTCAAATTGTATATGCAAAACGTATATGCATTGACCCGACCGGTAGGCTCGTACACACAAGAGGTTACCCCCTACCTACCGGACCTAAGCGGCTAGTTTTTTTTAGGTGACTGGGTCATTTGGTTTTGACCAAAGCATGTGGCAGGTTTTAGAATTTAATAGCCTTTGGTCAAAGTGTCGTTGGAAAGCCGGTTAAGGTGCTCAGTTTTCTTTCTTTAACCTAACCCGCGCGTTTAGCAAAAGGTTAAAATCCAGAAAATAATATGCTTAAGAACCATATTCCAGTCAGAACGAAAATCATTCTATTAACGCAGCCAAACGTGTATCCTGATGAAAACAACCAAAACAAAAATAGCCCTCGTGAACACCCCGCTCCTTGAAGGAGCCGGCGACCACCCGCTTTTCCCACCTCTGGGCTTAGCATACATGGCGGCTGTGTTGGAACAAAACGGCTTTGAAATAAAAGTTTTCGACTGCCCCATCTATGGGATAGACCATGAGAAGCTTAAGGCGGAGTTAAGCGTTTTCCAGCCGACCATAGTGGGAGTAGGCGCCATGACGCAAACGTTTGATGCGCTAAAGACTGCTTATGCGGCAAAGGAAGCTTGCCCCGACGCCAAAGTTGTGATGGGCGGACCACACGCGACGTTTCAAGATAAAGAAATCCTCTCTCAAGAAAAAGTAGTCGACATAATCGTGAGAGGCGAAGGCGAAGAAACCCTTCTGGAACTCGCAAAGCAACCTGAACTGCAAAACATCAACGAGATTAAAGGCGTAACTTTCCGAAAGGACAACCAGATTGTCCAAACGCCAACCCGACCATTCATCCAAAACCTAGATGCCCTGCCACGCCCTGCATACAAACAGATTCCGATCGAAAAATACCGAATCAACGGAAAAAGGATTCTTCCAGTAATTTCAAGCAGAGGATGCCCATTCCAATGCTCCTTCTGCGTGGCCTCAGAAATGTTCGGTCGAACGTTCCGCGCAAGAAGCCCAAACAATGTGCTTGACGAGATTGAATGGCTCAAAAACGAGTTTGGAGCGGAAGGAATACAGTTCCAAGATGACACGTTGACTTTCGA
>JBEKVK010000228.1:0-3272 GCA_049514075.1 Bathyarchaeia archaeon
AGACTGATAGGTACTGAGGGCAAAACAAGAAAACTGATTGAGGAATTAACAGAAGCAAACGTGGTGGTTTACGGTCACACAATCGGGTTCATCGGTAGCTTCACACAGGTGGAGGCTGCACGGCACGCTGCGCAGATGATTATCGAAGGTTGCCAGCATCAAACAGTCTATAGGTTTCTCCAAAGGAAACGTACTGAACTTAAAAAAGAGAAACTTGAATTATGGGAGAAACCCGAAGGCAAAAAGTAACTTTTGTCGAAAAAACTGACTCTTCTGATGGTTATTGGTCGCCATAAGGTAACATTGACAGAACGTCAGTTAGATCAGTTAACATTTGTGGATGTAACTTTGGCTGACTTCACCTAAGAAACCTTATCTTGCCTTTGGTGGCGCATTTCGCAAAGTGTTAAATAAGCAATTGTTAAATAAACAAGATAACCCATAGTAGCGGGGAGAGGTATCTTGAAAAACCGAACAGTTAACCTAATAATTACAATAGTAATTTTGGGCGTTTTAGCTTCAGCTGCGATTGCACCCATTGCAAAAGCCCAATCTCCGAAAATATCTTTCAATCCTGCGGAGCAATCTGCGGGTAAAACAATTGTTGTAACAGGAACGGGATTCGGCGCCGGTGAGCCTGTGAGCATGACTATAGCTAATGTTTTGTTTGGATACGTTAACGCTACTGATTCGACTGGCGGCTTTGTGTTAACTGTTACGGTTGATGCTACTTGGCCTTCTGGTACCTCGACTGTAACGGCTTACGATGGGCTTGGAAATAGCGCAGGAGCCACATTTACCGTAATAGGCGGCACCGCTGCATCATCATCTCCAACTCCTTCAGGGTCGTCAAACAACGGCGGTTCCAATAACAACGGCGGTTCCAATAACAACGGTGGCTCAAACAATAATGGCAATGGAAATGGAGTAGTTACTCTTCCGCCAACTTCATCATCTGGTGGATTCTGGTCTCCTACAGTTATCGTCATAATTGTGGCTGTTCTAATTGCTTTTGCAATTTCAGGAACGCTTCTTTATTCAAGACAAGGCCGGCAGAAAATGATGCTTGAAAGAGAACGTGAGCGTGACCGAGAACGAACACCCTACGGGCCCGGATCTCCTCAAGGACAATATGGACCAGGCGGGCAACCTTCCGGTTACGGGGGTTACAATCCTCAGCCTTCAGGTTACAGTCAAGGGTCACAAGGTCAAGCTGGCGCGTCGCGGTACACCCCATACAGCTCTAGGCAGCAGTCATCATCAAGTTCCTATCAATCGCGTTACGGTCAATCGTCAAGTTCATCGTCAAGCTACCGACCAAGCTCCTATTCTTCGCGGTACAGCCAGCCATCAAGTTACAGGCAGCAACCTCAGTCAAGTTATAGTAGACCGCCACCAATGCATTCGAAAACTTGCTCTCACTGCAAGCGAACAGTTAGGGAAGACCAAAATATCTGTCCATACTGCAACAAAAAGACATAAACCAATTATCGGTTTAACCTTACGCTCCCGTCCAATAGTTGGGGCGTCTAACCGACATTTTGCTTTTCCTTTCTCTTTTGTGAGTGCAAAGTGGGTTTGAAAACAACAACTCTAACTTGTACTATTATCATAGGTGATGAAGATGTCGTATTCTTTTGCGGTTAGAAGCTTAACCGTGCGTGTATGCTAAAGGGCTTTAATGTTAAATATGGACTCTTAACAAACTGAGAAAAGTGCGCAACGTATATCGCCGCATGTGAAAAACGCTTAATAGGTAAATCAATACGCTAAATTGACTAAGGACAAGTGAGTGGTTTGGCTTCTTATATCCTCCCTTCTCCCCCTCACCAAACCACTTTCTTGCTCTATCCTTAGTTCTAAATTTACCAGTGCAAGTTTACTTGTCACTAATTATTCTCTCTTGATATAAAAAACTTTGGCAGGAAAATTTCAACGTAAAAGCATAGGTTCCTACATATTTCAAAGTGTTCAGTTCAATATTTGAGATTTTATGGCTCGAGTATATAATCTAAAATTCCGGTAATCCTTCAAACCGAGCCAAAAAAAGGAGAGGAGCTTTGGCATCTTGACACAATTGTGGTTATCCATGTAGTTTGCTGAAGTAAATTGACCAAGAAACAAGCGAACATGCTTATTTCCCGCCTTGGCGGTTATTGTATAAGGAGACTAATAGTGAGAAGTTTACTGGTCGTCAGGGTCAATTCTAATGACGGAGATACTCACTACGTTTTTTGGGATACTGAGCTTTGCGGAAAAAACCAACATGCCAAAGATTATAACGAAATTGAAGTAAAGCAAGAATCAAAGAAGGAAGCATCAAGACCGCTAAAATTAAATCGGGCCGAATAAAAAAACAAGCCGACACTGTATCGAAAACCAAAGAGCAGCAAATTTTAGCATACTTAGTCGAAGCGGACTCACTTTTACTCAGAACTCTATTGTGTTGGTGGGTGGGCTCTTCAGCGTAGTTAAACTCTCAAATTTTGCGCTTGAAAGTTATCATAAACCTTGCTTCAAACTCAAGATCCTCATCATCCTTACGTCTTCGGGGCCAGAGTCGTCATCGCCCACCCGACCAAGAGACAGCTTGACCAATGATTAAAACGTTAAGGTCACCGATTTCGGTAGGATTTGGTCTAGTTTTTGTTGTTTGTGTTATGGTTGTTTTCAACTTTTGGGCGCTCAAAACGTTCGTAAATCACGTCTTTATCCATCCTTTCATTTCTCTTTCGACCTTCGTTTCTTTCTTACTTTTCGCGTTCCTTTCCGTTTCTCCAGGTCCCAGATTTCTGAAAGGCTCATGAAAGGACAAAATTTGACGTGGCACATGGTTGTCCTTGTGAACGTTAATTTGGAGAATGAATTCTTGTTTCACAATCATTAAAAGGTTTGATAGCAGAATAAGCTTTGAGCTGAGGGTAAGTTGTGGATAGAGTAAAGTTTGCTTTAAGCATTCTGTCTGTTATGATTATAGTTGTTCCTTTGGTGGTTGAAGTTTACGTCTACAAAGATAACTTGGAAGGCTTGGTTCTTCCACCGCAAATCAAAGATTTGATGAACGGCGGCAACAACGGGAACAGCGGATCCTTTACGAATCCTCAGTCGTCAGCTTCATCTTCGCTGCCGAACTTTCAAATGCCTCAACCCGTTGGGCAACCCCAGTATGACCCTGCCACTGGAGCATTCAGTTATCCCTTTAACTTTACAAATCCTCTGTCTACTCAACTTTCGTTAACTCAGCTTTCAGCCCAGGTTGTCACGGAAGATGG
>JBEKVK010000229.1:0-2675 GCA_049514075.1 Bathyarchaeia archaeon
TTGTCAAAGAGAACGAATTGCCCAGCGAACCGAACGTTCAACAAGAGGTAGGTAAGATTGGGAATACGTCTCTTTGGGGTTTATGGGGCATCTCGTTAAACGCCGATTCGCTGAAGCTTTGCTCTCTGATCGCTATGCGCTATTCTCGGCAAAACAAACAATCACTTTTAATCTCTTATCAGTTTCACAAATAATCTATAGAAAATCTATAGCAGGCATTCAGGATGTCTTAAGTTTTTAAGGCGGAAATGTCTAGTTTTATTTGTGATTTTATGTCTGCTTCTTTGGATGTCGATGATAACTGGAACTTTAGGGTATTTGATAAGCGGTTGATTGTTGTAAAAACCAAGAATGAACGCATTCGCAAAGCTGCTATTTTGGACGTTTTAACAAACCTGATGTTCGCCGTTGAAGTGCCAGATATGATTTCTATGGAGGAACTCACACTGGAAAAGGAGTATTCGGCTAACCTAAGAGTCTACACGGCGAAAAACATTGAAGACGTCGACATGGACTTTGTTGATTTTTTTGAAGTTGTAGACGTAGACCAAGACATTGAAGACTTCATAAAAGCGTACTGGATTTACCCAAGCAAAATTCGTTTTGAACTAATCGATCTTGAAGAACCCTAATTAACAAGCTTTTGTTAAGACACAACATGTTTACTTCAGAACATTTAGGCTAATCATCATCAGACCGCATGCAAAGCTCTTGTGAGTATTGAATAATACATTTCACTTATTTGCAACTTAACTGAGATGGGGCTAAAGGAAACACGATTAATTCAACCGTTTCAGCGTCAGTTTTTTCCGTTGGCTTTTTCTTTTGCTGCAAATTTTCTTCCAAATATCTAGTTTGGTAATTTAGTAAATTACACATGATTGTTATTTTGAAATTTTACCTATTAGGTTTTATGAATTGATGATCCATAAAAGATGTACCGTTAACATCTCCGCAGCGCTGATTCAAATCAACCCTTCACGTCCCAATTTTTTTGTGGATTCTTAAAAGAACTTAAAATTAAGTCAAAACAAACCTAAATTAACGTAGCACCATGTTCACAAATTTTTCAGGGTTAAACAGTTCCAGATCCTTATAGGTTTGACCAACCCCGATAAAGAGAATCGGTTTTTGAAGAATCGGTTTTTGAGTCACATAGGTCACGCTGAGAGCTGAACCGCCTTTCACGTCAGCATCAACTTTCGTCAATATTGTCGCATCTATGGCGACAGCTTTGTTGAATTCTTCTGCCTGCATAACCGCATCGTTGCCAATCAGCGAATCCACCGTCAAAACCGTCAGGTCAGGGCATACGACTCGTTTCACCTTGATCAGCTCATTCATCAGGTTCTGGTTAGTTTGCATCCTGCCCGCCGTGTCAATCAAAACAATGTTGATTCCGTGAGCCTTCGCGTGGTTGACAGCGTCGTAGGCAACTGCCGCCGGGTCACCTCCATAGTTACTTTTGATAACTCGTAAGCCCAAACGTTTCGCATGCTCTTCCAACTGCTCGATTGAGCCAGCCCTGTAGGTGTCTGCGCCAGCAAGCACCACAGAATAGCGTTTATCGGTAAAAAATTGGGCTACCTTGGCTATTGTTGTAGTTTTTCCCGTGCCGTTGATGCCGACAAACATTAAGATAAAGGGCTCTTTATTCTTCCGCTTTTCCTCAGCTAACTTTAGCAAATCAACTTTGACGTTCGTTAACATGACTTCTAAAAGGACTTGACGAAGGTTTTCCTCAACGATTTTTTTGCGATCATCCAACCTCTTAACTTGGACGCCAACAAGGCGCTTTTCAAGGTCTTCGCTGATTTTGTCTGCCACTGGAAAAGCAACGTCGTTCTGGCAAAGGCTCATTTTGAAATCTGATAAAATGGGATTCAGGTTTTCGTGTTTAAACTCGGTTGTAGTAACCTTACTTACTAAGCCTTTAAAACCCGACTTGAGCTTCTCAAACATCGCTTCAAGGTTTCCCTTCTCTAGCTGATGAAAGCATATTTTCAAGCCTGCTTCTACCCGTGTTTATCCGTTCAGCCACCTGACTGAATTGTTGCTGGGCTGCGTTCATGGTTTTTTCCAGTTCATCAAGCCGTTGTTTAAGGGTTACTTTTGCTTCAGCCAACGTTTTCTCAATCGAAACTCCTGCGCCCATTCCCACGATAACTGTGTTTGTGTCGGCAAGTTTTGCTTTTACGTAAGCGCTTCCTCCGATGGGAACTAGGAGTTCAGTGTTTTCTTTTTCTTTTTCTATTCCGTCTAATGTCATGTTTGCGTACGTTAGGTCTGAGATGGCGGCGTTTACCATGCTGATGCGTTGCTGCAGGGTTTCTGCAGTTTGCTCAAGATAACGCATTTCGACGCTGAGGCGTCTTAATTCTTCTTCCGATTTGTCTTGTTGCGCCAAATCCTTTTTCTCCTTACATTTCCGTGACTATTTTTTTCAGAATTGGATTTTCAATCTGGTCGGCCGTGATTTCTTGGACATCATTAATTGTAATGTGGCATCTTTTAACGCGGTGTCTGCTGCCTATTTCGGCGTAAACCTTCTCCACTGCATGCTCGCTCTTGTCAGCCAACAGTTCTCTCACGAACGGAGTCTTCAAATTCGGCTTGCTGATTTGGCCGCTAACTTTGAAAGCTTTCATTTTTCATCTTTCCGCACAACAACCACA
>JBEKVK010000230.1:0-2720 GCA_049514075.1 Bathyarchaeia archaeon
TTCATGAGAAAGATGAAGGGTTCAGGAAGCTACCTGAAGAATCAAGTTAGAAAAAACCTGGTCATAGCGTCTTTTTGCTTTTTCTTGTTCTGCCTAATCATCGCTGCTGTGGCTTTCAGCTTAGTTTTCGCTTGGACCTCGGTTATTCTTGACTTCGCTGGACTGCTTATTTCCCTTGCACCATTAGGCGCATTTTATTATTATCTACGCAAGTACCGAATTTACAAAGGCGGTTGGGCAGGCGAACAACAAGTAAGCAAACTGCTAAGCCGCAGCTTAAGCGACGAATATCTCCTCTTAAACGACATACATCTGCGCAACAGCAGCGGAGACATTGACCACATCGTCTTAGGCCCAAGCGGCGTTTTCGTTTTAGAGACCAAGAACTGGAACGGTGACATAACGTGCCATGGCGACGTATGGCAAAGGGCAGGTAAACCCAACTTCAAAAGCAGCCCAAGCTTTCAAGTCAAACGAAACGCTTCTAAAATAAAGCACATAATTGACTCTTCACCATCGCTGAACTTGGCTAGAGCCTGCGTTGAAGGAATAGTGGTCTTCACAAACCACCATGCGAATCTGCACTTGAACAACCCCACCGTTCCAATCCTTAAACTTCCTCAGCTAGCCAACCACATTACCTCACAAAAAAGCGCTTTAGCCTTCACTCAACTACAACTAGAAGAGATGGCAAAAGAAATACTCAAACAAAAAAGCTAATGCGAACTCGCTTCTTGGGGCGGCGTTATCTTCAACCATGCATGTCTTTTTACGCACGCAAACGATGTGATGCTGGTTACGAGTAGTGTTCCCATGGTCAAGTAATTGGCTATATTTGTGGACGGATGATAAACTTCAAAGACAGCTATGGCGATGGCGATGTAAAACGTGATGGCTCCCGTGAGGAACTGCAGTCCGTGAAAGACACTTCGCATTCGCCAAGCCTGCGACTTAATTTTGTTAAGGGTTGACTCGACCCGTTTTGAAACATCCGGGAGATCATCAAGGACCAAAGTTAACCCGGTTAAGAGGAAGAATCTTCCCGTGTTAACCGCCAAGCTTGATGAGTTCACAAGGAAAAGCATCACTAAAGAAACTGACGTAAAGGCCACAACGTAGATGGCGGATGTGAACAGGACAAAGAAGCCGTAGACATAATGGTGGAACAGGAATCGCCCTGTATGAAGTGCGCGTCCAATGCTTGCACTTGGGAAAATGTTGATGAGTGCAGCTATAACAGCTATTAGGAAAATGTTGCCGCTGATTAGATCTGGGAAATAGGGTCTCCATCCGGGCCAAGCAAAATAGAAACCGTATAGGATACCTGCCAGTGTCGTTATCGTTATGAGTGCGTTTAGAATCAGGGTTAGACTGAATACTTTTTTAGTCATTACCCAAACAGCTTGGCGCTTAGTCAAATCCCAGAAACTACCTCTAATTGTTTTTTCCTGCGCTCTATCCTACTTTTATGGATACTTGCAACATCCCTTTATTAAAATTAACGCATATCAGCCTGCAAAAAATACCTTATGGATTCCAAATAAACATCCTTGCGCTCGCTTATCCCAAAATTTGATCGGATGAAGCAAGTCTATAAGTAAAATAAGTCCAGCCTACTCTGCTTTCTTTGAGTATTTGCCTTCTCCTAAACCCATGTTTTCTTATGAGATGTTTGAAATATACGATGTCCCCTGACGTCCCAAAAGCCATCAGTACTCTTCCTTTATCGTTCAAGTATTTTTCTGCTTTTTCAAAGAAAAGCCCTAGAGTACGATATTCTTTGTCTGCGCTGCTTCTTTCCCAAATGTCTCTCGGTTCAAACCATCTGAACGGCGGGTCAAAAATTATTAGGTCAAACTTTCCTTTGACGTTATCAAATAAGTCACTTTCTTTAACTGTTATCCGCGAAGACAATTTGTTGAGGTTGACATTCGCTTTGGCGCATTCTACTGCGAATGGATTTACATCTACCGCAGTTATATTAGATGATTTTGAGGCTGCGAGGATTGCCTGAACACCGCTTCCCGTCCCCATGTCTAAAACTCTATCTGTTTCTCTTACTTCTCTTAGAACGGCTTTAGCCAATAGATTGTGTTCCCACGGAACAGGGGAAAAAACATTTGGTGGGATTTCAATTGTTTTGCCAAGGAAATTCATTGAAACAGGTTCTTTGCATTTCAGATGCATCTCGTAAACTCAGTTCTGCCAATCAAGTCTTTTTCGGGCTTCATCTTCCGACATCATGGGCTTATGGTTCATGTTGCTTTACCTGTCTAAGCTGAATGTTTTTTCGTGTGCAAGCTTCTCAGGTACCTGGTCCAGAATCATTTTTTCCGCGGGCTTGTTGGTTAACACGATGGGAGGTAGCTGCTTTGCAAGCTCTAGTGCCGACGTCAACTTGCTGCTTCGGTCTGCATAGATTTCAAACAACACGCTGTCTTTATGCACCGTGTCGCCGAGTTTGGCATGTAGAATCATGCCTGCGCCTTTCTCCTTGGGTGCGCCAGCTTCCCTTGCGATGCGCACAATGTTGTCGGTGCTGAGCCAAATGACTTTTCCCGCCCGGTTAGACTTCACCTCAATGTGCTCGCAGCCTATTGGAAGGTCGTCGGGCTGCACCTTAGGGTTTCCGCCTTGGACAGCGATGATTTCCCGCATCTTTGCCTCCGCCTTGCCTGAGTCAATCATTTCTTCAGCTTTGGCGCGGCCGTTTTCTGCTC